>QILZ01000412.1 GCA_003233545.1 Spirochaetales bacterium | reverse complement strand
CCTGATGTCGGCTTTTCCAATATCCGATATCGCTCTTTAGAATATTGTTTTCAATTCGGAGTTTATCATTCTCATTTTTAATGATTGTCAAAATATTTTGTTCAGCTTTTAAGGTAATTTCGAATGTCTACAGTAATGGTGAAGTTGGGTTAAGGTACTATACTGAGAAAGAACTGCAAAATGCTATCCACTGGTATAACCAGAAAAAGAATCTTTAAAACCAGCTGTCATGAATCTTGTTATTTGGCAGAGGAAATGTAATTTAATGAGGCTATTAGTCAACGTTGATTAATACGCTGGTTTTCATAGTTTCCATGTTTATCGCAAGATTCATGACAACATAAATTATTGTGAATTGTAAGGATATACTACTTGTTATTTTATCAAAACCGTTTAAATTATAGCATAGAAGGCTATACATTATCTGAAATGATTTCGGGATTCTTAACAAGTTGACAGATATTTCGATTACTGTATGATATCATTATGTAGGGGGCAGTTCTATATGGGTGAAGAAGTTCTGGTTGGACTACTGTTTGCGGATAGAATTATTACAGAGAACAATGGAAAAAAGGGTATTATTGGGACTTTTAATAGATTCCATTCTCAAAGGTTTCCAATCTCCTTTCCCCCATGGGCGATTTATGCTGCTGTTACCAATCTTGAAGGTAAGCATGATTTTGCGCTAAATTTAGTATCAGAAGAGACAAATCAAGTAATAGTACCTTTAAGCGGCCAGTTTGAAGCAAAAAACCGAACAGATATAGTTGAACTAACTCCTATAATCATGGGTGCGATTTTCCCAAAGCCTGGTAAATACAACTTGACATTTCATATAGATGGTAATCATGTTG
This sequence comes from Spirochaetales bacterium, assembly GCA_003233545.1. Taxonomy (GTDB): domain Bacteria; phylum Spirochaetota; class Spirochaetia; order SZUA-6; family SZUA-6; genus SZUA-6. The sequence continues at coordinate 2,264 of QILZ01000412.1, read as the reverse complement.
GTGCCAGAGTACTACTTGTTGAACTACTGAGTAAAACCGGAGGTTAGAATGATAAAATATAATCCCCATGTGCTACAAGAATTTGATACAAAAGCTAGTCTTGGTACATCATATATGTTTACATATACACAGGAAGATTATTCTTCATCTGATCTTACTCAATATGATGAGAAGCTTGCTGATTTAAGGATAAATTCTACTTACACATGCATTTATGAGATACCAAAGCTTGGGAAATTGAAGAAACCGTTATTGCTACATGTTGAAATAGATAAATACGGTTTCACTATTAAAAGCACTGATTTAGATATTGTAGAAACCGGTGAAAATGCTGAGCTCGCTTTAAAGGCGTTCTTTGAATATTTTATTGAGGATTATAATAATTGGGTTTCGACGCCTGATAAAGAACTATCGGCTTCTGCCCATCAATTAAAAAAGAAATATCTAAGCTATATTCGCTAAATGCCAATTTTCCCCCGACGGCAAATTGAAAACAGTCTACTTAAAAAGGGTTTCCGATTAAAGGAAGGAAATCATCGGTTCTACTACTTCTATTTCAAAGGAAAGAAAACAATTATACGTACCAAAATTTCTACTGGTTCAGAGTATAAAGACTATGACGATTTTTTATTACATAAGATTAGATTACAATTAAAGTTTGAAAATAAAAAGCAGCTTGCCGATTTTATTTATTGTATGCTAACAGAGGGAGACTATATTGATATTCTCAAAACGCAAGGGTATCTACAATTCCACTTTAACAGGCCTGTTTTCCGCAAGCGACTTCTTTGCAGCCAGACCCATTAGTACAGGAATTCTCCCGTCTATGCCCGTAACAGGAGGCGCAGTATCATTCTTTACAACCTGTAGAAACTCATGCATTTCGTTTAAATATGACTGCACATACCTGTCCATGAAAAAATAGAGCGGTTTTGAGGTATGCCCGCCTTTCTCATCGATAAGAGTAACATGATCGGGCTGTTCGTTTTCAGCCGAAGCATTACCCCTGGATCCGAACACTTCCACACGCTGATCATATCCGTAAACAGCCTTTCTGCTGTTGTCTATGCTTCCGATTGCACCGTTTTTAAACCTCAGCGATACCAGGGCGGTATCGACATCTCCGTACTGTTTTATCTTTTCATCTATTAATACATTACCTACCGCATATATTTCCACAACTTCATCGCCCACAAGATAACGGGCCATATCAAAATCGTGTATCATCATATCCAGGAATATGCCGCCGGAAACTTTAACATATTCCAAAGGCGGCGGTTCGGGATCTCTGCTCGTTATCTTAAGTATCTGCGGTTTTCCTATTTTACCGGAGACTACCAGATCCCTGACTTTTCTAAAGTTAGGGTCGAATCTCCTGTTAAAACCGATCTGGAGTTTTACCCCTGCCCGCTTAACAGCTTCCAATGCACGATCTATTCTATCGATATCCAGAGCAATAGGTTTTTCACAGAAAATCTGTTTGCCGGCCTCTGCGGATGCCTCTATTATCTCCGCATGGGTATTAGTCGATGTACAGATAACAACAGCATCTATGTCGTCCCTTTTAAGAACTTCTCTGTAATCACCATATACATCCTTAATATTAAAGTCCTCCGAACACTTCTCCGCTCCTTTTACGAATACATCCGATACGCATAGAAGTTCGGCTTCCGGCAGGCGGTACGAAAGATGCCCGGCATGGAGCCTTCCTATCCTTCCCGCACCTATCAGACCTATTCTTACTTTACTATCAGAACCAGGCATTTTTTCCTCCTTATATCGGTAGAGCATCTTTAAGACCGGTCAGGGCCGGTTAATACCAGGTACCCAGAGATAAACCGGTAGTAATACATTCCCTTACCGAATCACCATAATAATCCGGCCGAAAGTTAAATATTAGCACCTTATATTTTAAGTGTCAATAAACAAAAAACCGAAAATCTTAATTAATCCTATTCAGGCCATACGGATATCAGAACGAAATAAGATTAAAACCACTTATTGTATTGAATACTGTGTATTGAACCTCATCCCTATTATCTTTTATTCTTAATGAATGAGAAGAAAAGAGAAGGAAATCTTTAACAAAAGTGAAATCGAAGCATTACTTAAGAGCATAAAAGTCGGACATCTGGGCACAACAGGGGAAAATGGCTATCCTGTCATTAAACCAGTAAACTTCGTATATTCAGTTGAAAAAGAAAACGGGGTAATATATATTCATTCCGCTGAAGAAGGGGAAAAGATAAGGGACATCTTAAGAG
>QILZ01000208.1 GCA_003233545.1 Spirochaetales bacterium | reverse complement strand
TACACTACATCATTAAAACCACTGAACTTGCGGGAAAAGGACTCAGAAAGATATTCCCTCTGGATAGAAGCGGACGATTGATCTGCCACGGTATAAATACCTTTGTGTTTTACCGACCATTCTAAAAGAAGCCTGGTTTTGCCAATTCTGCGTCGTCCCCAAATTACAGCCAGCCCGCCATGTACTAATAACATATCAAGTCTCTGTAATTCATTCTTTCGGTCTAGAAATCTCATGATGGATTATTATGCATTAATACATTATGTTATCAAGCATAATGTTTATAAATATAGTTACTTTTAACCGGTATTTTCTGATTCTATATTCGGACCCTTTTCTTAATCTCATTTCCCGTATTACAAATGAATTATAATTCAGCCTGTATATTGATATACAATGATATTTTATATATGCTGAAGGTTAATGAAGAGGCTGATATTTATTACTACAATTGCTGTAATTGTGCTTTCGTCATGTGCTTCCTTTATACATATGCAGGACGTTAACTCTGTTTCTGATTTTTCCATCCTCATTAATAAAGGCAGGATCGATACTTTAGTAAAATTAAGCAGGGTTCCGTTTCTTCTCGATCAGGAAATTATTGTGCTTCCAAAAGATATCGGAACATTCTGGACCAACATAGTACATGCGGGCTTTAAAATTACAAAGCCTGAATTGGAACAGGGAGAAACAGTAAATAAAAATAGCTATCTTGAATTCTATAATTCCATGGAAGTTAAAACATTCTTTAAGAAATATGTAGAAAAAGGTGCAAGAATTATCAGGTTAAAGACAGGAACCGGGAAAAGCATACTACTTATTATAGAACTAAAACTATTCGGGCGGTATATTCGCGGTTTTAAGGGGCCCTATTGATAATAAAGGTCAGGATCGAAATAGTTATTGGATTCTTTTTACTCGTAAGCACCACGGCATTTTCCATTCCTTCCGAAGTCGTATATACGGAGGGTGATGCAAACATACACAAGCGGAACGGAGGGGATTACGAAGCGGTTATTGGAGACGAGGTTAATACAGGAGACTCTGTAAAAACCGGAGCCGACGGGTATATGGAACTGGACCGGGACGATGTTACGATAAAGATTAATCCGGATACGGTCTTTACGCTTATACCGAGAGAAGAAGATTCCAGAAAAACGGATGTCTTTACCCTGCTGCTTGGTTCTGCCAGCTTCCGCTACAATGTTCTTACAGGAAGAGAGCCTCCCGTACAGACCTCGAGTCTTATTGCCGGGGTCCGGGGGACGGAATTTAGTGTCCTGGCAGGATTCGACGGTTCGTCTGTTGTGCTGGTTAAGAGCGGAGAAGTTACGGTTAATTCCGGAGGAAAAGCAGTGAGTTTAAAACCACAGGAAGGCGTACAGGTAAATCCCGGAGAACCTCCCGGTGAAATATTTAAAGTTTTAAAAGGTAAAGTTGATTACAGAAAATGGAACGGAGAACGGTTTAAATCCTTTATAGATAATCCTGTACAGGCATCGGAAAGAACAGAGAAACGAATGGCTTTTTATATAAAAAAGATATCGGAACTCTACCCCGTTTATCTTAAGAATAAGAAACAGCTCGATTCAGCCCGGGAAAAGAATAAAACGATCAAGGCAGAGCAGGGTATAGAGGCATCTAAAAAGTACTTTAAAGATATAACTGCCCCCCTTTCTGTAAAGACAAGCAACATTGTTCTTAATATCCGCTACTATGCCCTTTCCGCGCTTTCTTTAAGGCGTTATATAATGGGAAGGATGTACCTGACTCTAAAGAGCATGTACATCACAAACCCTGGTAACAATAAATACATGGAGTTTAAAAAGGTTTTTATGCGGACTCTTAAGTTGTTCGAGAAATCAGTAGTGCCTCAGCTTGTAGAGGCCGATATCTAATCCCGGGAGGAATATCGATGAAATACAGTAAAAACAGCGGTTTTAGCATGAGGAAAACAGTACTTGTTTTAACATTAACGGCAGCATCCCTTTTTTTATTCTACAGCTGCTCACAGTTTGGTATTGTAAGCAAGAAGGACAGAATTAATTCTTTCATAAGCGATCTTAACAATTCTGCAGGCGATCAGGCGGGTGCAGATAATATTATAAAAAACATCTCTCCGGACGCCTCCATGTATGGCCAGATAAAGACTATCGAATGGTGGAAAGTATCGGTATTTGCTTCGGCCGATCAAACATTCTCGGTAACCGGTTTATCGGAATTGACCGGACATATCAAAAGCGGCGGAAGTCTGGATGCTTCGGTCACCTTTACCATGGTCCGGGATTCCGATAACTACTTTAGCTGGCTTATAAGCGGGATTACAATCGATGGTGTAAATAACAACAATCCCATTATTAATTAATTCCCCGGCTTGACACTTTTATCGTAAAAACCTAGTATTTCAGGTTTATTGTTACAAAATAGACGGGGGATATTAATGGGAATACATGTGATCGATATCGAGGATGCACATAAGCAGAGTGTGGAGGATTTATTTAAGACTCTTAACGGCAGTGCTGACGGGTTAAAAAGTACCGATGCACAGGAGAGACTCGAGGAGTATGGAGCAAATTCCTTTCAGGATAAAAAGCAAAGCGCCATACTTAAATTTTTGCGGTACTTCTGGGGACCGATCCCCTGGATGATCGAAGTGGCTGCGACACTTTCTGCCGTAATAAAGCACTGGCCGGATTTTATAATTATCCTTGTTCTGCTTTTATTCAACGCGGTAGTTGGTTTCTGGCAGGAACACCAGGCTTCTAATGCTGTAGAGGCGTTAAAAAAGCAGCTTGCATTAAAAGCGCGTGTTAAAAGGGACGGCAAGTGGTCAGAGATCGATTCGGCCATCCTGGTTCCCGGAGACATTATCCGTCTCAGGCTGGGGGATATTATTCCGGCTGATATCAAACTTTATGAGGGTGATTACCTCAGTGTGGATCAATCTGCTTTAACAGGGGAATCGCTTCCGGTAAATAAAAAAACCGGTGACATAGGATACTCCGGCTCTGTGGTTAAGCAGGGTGAGATGGTAGCGCTGGTGGTGGCTACCGGTGTAAACACCTTCTTTGGGAAAACGGCCAAACTGGTTTCCACGGCAAAATCCGTTTCCCATTTCCAGAAGGCAGTACTTACAATTGGTGATTACCTGATTTATATCAGCGTAGGGCTTGCCGTTGTACTTTTTTTTGCCATGCTTCTTCGGGGCGCTGATTTTCTAAGACTGGTACAGTTTGCCTTAATCTTAATAATTGCAGCGATCCCTGTGGCTATGCCTGCTGTTCTTTCGGTAACAATGGCTATCGGGGCAATGGTCCTTGCAAAAATGAAGGCTATTGTTACCCGGCTGGAATCCATCGAAGAGATGGCGGGAATGGATATTCTTTGTTCCGATAAAACCGGTACCTTAACTCAGAACAAACTGACGCTGGGCGATCCTGTACTCTTTCAGGTAAAAGATTCGCAGGAATTAATAGCTGCAGGAGCACTGGCCTCCAAAGCAGAAGACCAGGATGCTATAGATCTCGCTGTAATAGCCGGGCTTAAAGATACCGGAATTCTTAATAATTATACGCAGTTGAAGTTTGTTCCGTTTGATCCGATTCGAAAGTGTACGGAAGCTGAGATTAAAGAGAAGGGTGAAGGCACTTTCAGAGTTACCAAGGGTGCTCCCCAGGTGATTATTAAGCTTTGTAATCTGCAGGAGGATTTGGTAAAACAGGTAAATGATAAGGTAGATGAACTGGCAAAACAGGGATATCGTACATTGGGTGTAGCGAGAACGGACAGCAAAGAGGCCTGGCAGTTTTTGGGACTTCTTCCGCTTTTTGATCCGCCGCGGGAAGATTCGGCTGATATGATAAAACGTGCAAAAGAACACGGTATCCAGGTAAAGATGGTTACAGGTGACAATATAGCTATTGCCGAGCAGATTAGCTCACGATTGGGGCTTGGAACGCATATCCATATGGCAGATGAGTTTTTCGGCGGGGTATCTGAAAAAACTGCTATTTCAGATGATATGGCGGCCAGGGTTGAATCTGCCGATGGTTTTGCCCAGGTTTTTCCGCAGCACAAGTTTAAAATTGTGAAAGTACTACAGAGACTCGGACATATCGTGGGGATGACCGGGGACGGGGTTAATGATGCTCCTGCCCTGAAACAGGCAAATACGGGAATTGCAGTCAGCGGGGCTACGGATGCGGCAAGGGCGGCAGCTGCCCTGGTATTAACTGCTCCGGGTCTTTCGGTTGTAATAAGAGCAGTCGAAGAAGCCCGTAAGATATTTGAGCGTATGACCAGTTATGCAATTTACCGTATAACGGAAACCATCCGGATTATGTTTTTTGTGACACTCGCCATGATCGTGTTTAACTTTTATCCGATTACCGCGGTGATGATTATTTTACTGGCGCTGCTTAATGATTTACCCATCATGACTATTGCCTATGATAATACATGGCTTAATGCCAATCCGGTACGTTGGGATATGCGGCGGATATTAACGGTTGCAACTGTACTGGGTCTGCTTGGTGTTGTTGAAACATTCGGCCTTCTTGTCATTGTCAAGTTGTTTTTCAAGCTTGATAATGCACAGATACAGTCTGTTATTTATTTAAAGTTAGCAGTTGCCGGTCATCTTACACTTCTCGTTGCACGTTCAAAACATTCATTTTTGTCCAGACCGTATCCTGCAAAGGTTCTGCTTTTTGCCATTTTGGGTACACAGATAGTGGCGGCATTGATCGTAGGTTTTGGTATCCTGGTTACTCCTATTCCCTGGTCGTATGTCGGTTATATCTGGGCATATTGTATAATCTGGATATTTATTGAGGATTGGGCAAAGCAGCAGGTATACCATCATCTAAAATTAACTGGAAAACATCATCGAAGATTTATCAGTAAACTTAAACAGCGTATTCATCCATATGGTATGTAAGGCATTATTTGTATGTACCTTCGAAAATAACAGAAAAAGTGTCCGGAATCCCGCGGTACTTTATTATTAAGCTTTTTCCCCGGAACGATGTTTTTATATTGTTGTTTCCGTTTAAGGTGAGTGTATCTTTACTAAATAGAAAACCATCCGG
>QILZ01000413.1 GCA_003233545.1 Spirochaetales bacterium | reverse complement strand
GAAAATCTCAATTTACGAAGGTTTATTTTTGACGGATTAAAATCATTATTTGCCATTTTAATTTCGATGCTATAATTCCCGGATATATCACCGGAGATTTCCGGCAGAGTTTGTTCTTTTCCGTTTACTTTAAAGGAATTTATTTTAGTCCCGTATCCTCTTATTGTAATATTTAAGACAGCATTTCTGTACTTGAAATTTTTAATAATGTGATCACCACCGTATTCTTCAGGTATTACAGGATGAAATATTAATTTATCAGGCTCGAATTGCATGCCGGCAAATATTCTGTAAACCATTGCAATGTTTCCGGCCACACTCCAGAGCTGCCTGTCCGAATTTATAGCTGTACCTTTTGAGTTACCGGTACCGGCAACCATATTTTCCTTATTGGTTAAGAAAAGTGCAGCGGCTCTGTATATCGAAGCCAGGCCGTGCCTTAAGGCTTTCTCATTTTCTACTTTCGCGGCAGCCAGATTCCAATATGCCTGCACAAACGGCCAGATTGCATTGTTATGATAAGGGCGGATACCAGGTATTTCCGGATAAATAATTGGAATTCCATAGTCCACGACAGGAGTATTTTCGATAACGGATAATTGCTGCCGTCTATCGGCAATATCGAATAAAACACTAAGGGCTTCCCCTAAAGCTTCCGACCGTTTGGAAACCGACATGTAATACTTACCATAAAGGTATTGCGCATAATATCCCTGCTTCGCTAACCACAGTTTGTCATTAATCTCTTTTTTTAATCTTTCGGCTATTAATTTGTATTCTTCTGAGGGTTGGTTCAATAGTTTAGAAATTTTATATAAGATAATATAAGTCTGGTAATGAACAGCATTTGTGCCCAGAGATACCGAATGGTAAATGTCGATCGGTTTCATCCATTCGGGATAAGTCTGCTCCCTCCAGTCTAAAAATGATGATTCTCCCGAAATAAGACCATCAGGAGAAAAAATTGTTTTTATATCTGCCTGTACCGATTTTTTGATAATCGAATAGATATTTTCCAGCCATTTTTTATCACCTGTTACTTTATAGATTTCCCATGCAGCTAATGCCCATACCATTCTGTCCGTAGAAACAGGCCATGAACCGCCGGTTCCTGTATCCTGAATTATTTTCCGGTTATCCACCCTTTTCATTAAAGACCTTTTCGAAATTCCAGGTGCAATAGCAGCAAGCGATAATAAAATACTGTAGCTTATATCCCTCGTCCATACGCCATACCATTTGGCACCCGCATTCAAAAACAGTCCGTCCTTCGTTTTAAGTTTTTCCAACTCACCTAACGACATCTTGTACAGGGCATCGACTATGACAGTATCGGATTTATACTCCGGATAAGCACTTATGTTTTCTCTTAATTTCCATACATATAGCCCTTTTTTACTATTAAATGCAATTTCGTCACTTCCTTGAAATGATGAATGAATTTCATCTCCTGAGATAACTTCAGCTTTAAAATTGCCCCAGGTTACCGAATTGCCCGATAAAGTATAACTTTCCGATTTATACAATTGAGTTTTTTTTTCTCCATACGGACTGCATGAAAAAACAAAAATAAAGATCAGTGAACAAATAACTACGGATATTCTCTGCATCCTCTATAATCTCTTAAGTGTAGTTTGTATTTTTAACCTTTTTTATCGATTATTTAACTGCTCCTCTTGTAACTCCGCTGATAATCCATCTTTGCGCAAAGAGGAAAATGATTATCATTGGCGCTAATGCCATTAAATAAGAAGCAAAGGCTAAATTATAGTTAGTTGAAAATTTGGATTGAAAAACAAACTGTACCAGCGGAAGGGTCATCATACTGTGCCTGCTTAAGATAATCAGGGGAAGCATAAAATCGTTCCATATCCACAGGGAGGAAAGAATACCGACAGTTGCATGCATAGGTGTCAGAAGCGGGAAGATTACCTTCCAGAATACTGCCCATGTGCTTGCCCCGTCGATAATAGCAGCTTCTTCCAGCGATCTTGGAATGGATTTGACGTATCCGACATAAACGAAAATATTAAAGGCCAATCCGTAAACGATGTACAGTAATATTATCCCGAGTTGATTATCCAGGCCCATTGCACTGGTTTCTTTTACAATCGGAAGCATAATGATTGGAAACGGAATAAACATGGCGCTTATAAAGTAGAAATATAGTGCCTTATAAAACTTTTTGTGCATATTTCTTGCAATTGCATAAGCAACCATCGAGTTTGTCAGGATTGTCATGGAAACAGAAGATATGGTTATCAGCAGACTATTCCTTATGGCGATAAAGAAATCTGTCATTTTAATTGCTTTAATAAAATTTTCAAAATGCAATATTCTTGGCGGCGCAAGAGGGAAATTAGCAAGTTCCTGCGGCGTTTTTAGTGCTGTTATAATTGTGAGATACAATGGAAATAATATGAACAAAGAGCCGGTAAATATTAAGAAAGTTATAACCCAGTTAATTTTATTTAGCTTCATTATATTTCAACCTCCCTTTTCTGCAGGAAATGAATTTGAAGGAGCGAAATCGTAACCAGAAAAATCAGAAAAATAACGGCATTCGCAGATTGATATGCAAATTGTCCCCCGGCGAATCCTCCTCTGAATATAATAATGGAGATCGATTCCGTAGCAAACCCGGGGCCGCCGCCTGTAAGAGCCAGGATAAGACCAAATACCTGTAAAAAGCCCTTCATAGCCAAAACGATATTTATAGTAAAAAACGGGGCAATCAGCGGAAAGGTAATATGCCAGAAATTGTTCCACTTACCGGCACCGTCGATAAAGGATGCTTCGTAAAGTTCCTGCGGAATAGTCTGCAGGCCGGCCAGATAAAGAATAGTGTTAAAAGCCGATGTCTGCCAGAT
>QILZ01000076.1 GCA_003233545.1 Spirochaetales bacterium | reverse complement strand
CACTACTACTATCCGCTTGCAGAGGGAACCGGCAGAATCCCTATAGCCACAACAAGGCCGGAAACGATGCTGGGAGATACGGCAATAGCGGTACATCCGGATGATAGAAGATATAAAAACTTAATCGGTAAAATGGCGGCTCTCCCATTAACCGACCGTAAAATACCTGTAATAGCCGATTCCTATGTCGATATGGAGTTCGGATCCGGTGCGGTAAAGGTAACTCCGGCTCATGATCCGAATGATTACGAAATAGGTATAAGGCACAGCCTCGAAAAGATTAATATTATTAATCCGGACGGGACTTTAAATAAGAACGTATCCCCCCGTTATTCGGGACTTACAATCAAGGAAGCACGTAAAAAGGTTATTGAAGATCTTAATGAGGAAGGGCTTTTTATTAAGGAGGAAGATCACGTACATCAGGTAGGCCACTGCTACAGGTGCCATACCGTTATAGAGCCTTACCTTTCCAATCAATGGTTTGTAAAGATGAAGCCGCTTGCGGGACAGGCGCTTAAAGCGTGGGAACACGGGAAGGTCAGGTTTTTCCCGAAAAAATGGGAGAACACCTATGCACACTGGCTTAACAATATCAGGGATTGGTGCATTTCGCGCCAGCTATGGTGGGGCCATAGAATTCCCGTATGGTACTGCAATACCTGCAAAAAAATGACTGTCTCGCGCACCGATCCTGATACATGTATCCACTGCGGCAGTGCCGACATCTACCAGGATCCGGACGTATTAGACACATGGTTCTCTTCCGCATTATGGCCTTTCTCCACACTCGGCTGGCCGGAAAAAACAAAGGACCTCGAGTTTTTTTACCCCACATCCACACTTGTAACAGGATATGACATAATCTTTTTCTGGGTAGCAAGAATGATAATGATGGGAATGGAGTTCATGAAAGAGGTCCCTTTTAAGGACGTTTATATACACGGACTTATAAGGGACAAACAGGGCAGGAAGATGTCAAAATCCCTTGGCAATGGGATCGACCCCATAGAGATAGTAGATGAATACGGTGCGGATGCATTTAAATTTACAATAGCCTTCCTTTCGGTACAGGGGCAGGACATCCTTATGGATAAGGAATCCTTTAAAATGGGTTCCAAATTCGCGAATAAAATATGGAATGCGTCCCGTTTTATCCTGATGAATCTCGAAGGCAGAAAACTTGTCGATAAATCTGAAATTACATATACGGATGAAGATCTCTGGATATTCCACAGAATAAACAGGGCGGCAAAAACAGTGGAAACCGCACTTAAAACCTACAGGTTTAATGATGCTGCACAAACGGTGTATGAGTATTTCCGGAACGACTACTGCGACTGGTTTTTAGAAATATCAAAACTCTCACTCTACTCCGGTAATCCTTCGGAACAGGACAGGATTATTACAGTACTTATAAGCCTTTTGGAGGAATCGTTAAGGCTCCTGCATCCGTTTTTGCCGTTTATTACGGAAGAGATTTATCAGAAACTCCCCGTCCATCTTCCCAACATAATACGCGCCCCTTATCCTGAATATTCAGGAGTACGCAGCCGACCTGAAATAGAAAAGAGATTTTTATACATACAGGAACTCGTGCGTGCGGTGCGGACGGTGAGAAGCGAGTTTACCATTCCCCATGAGAAAAAGATTCATGTTGCGGTTAAAGCGGAAAAGAATTCTTCCGTTTTAAATACTTTTAAACAGAAGGCAGACATTATTTCACTTTTAATAAATGCTTCCCGGCTCGATGTTTCCGATACAATTACAGCGGAGGAAACACATATCCCCGTAATCGGAACAGGTTTCGAAGCATTTGTATACACACAAGAACTTGTAGATATACCGAAGGAAGTTGCAAGACTAAAAAAAGAAAAACAGAAAGTGGAAAAGGAAACTTCCCGGACTAAAGGTAAACTTGAGAACAGTTCATTTTTAGAAAAGGCGCCTTCGGAGGTGGTAAACAAGGAACGTGAAAAATTATTACGCCTCGAAGAGGCTGGTAAAAAAATAGACCGCTTTTTAGCAAATCTATCCGTTTAGCAGGTTTTTATGTAAGGTTTTTACGTAAGGTTTTTATGTAAGGTTTTTACGTAAGGTTTTATGCGGGAAAAAACATCACGACCCCTCGTGGTCTGGCGCCGATGTGTTTTTCGCAGGCATTTTATTCGATCACCGCCGGCCTTTTATTCAAATAATTTCATATAGTCTTTAAATAAATTTAAACCATTGAGTAAGATCGTTTCTTTCCCTGACACGCATCAAATTGTCATAATATAATGTCCTGTTTCTTTCAAAAAAATCAGACAGGTATAATATTGGTTTTTTAAGTATCCCTTTTTCTACCAAATATAGTGTAATCATTAATCTGCCAACACGTCCATTACCATCCGGGAATGGGTGTATTGTTTCAAATTGATAGTGTATCAAAGCTATTTTTAATAAATCAGGAAAATAGCATCATTTATCGCAGCACCACCGATCCGGTTTTGACTACTTCTAAATTCACCCGGAAGTTTATGCTTTCCTCTTATTCCTTTCAGTAGGATTTTATGAGTTTGTTTGATTAATCTTGAAGAAAAGGGAAGGTTCTTTAAACTTTTAATTGCAGAATTTAACGCTGTTATATAGTTGTGAACTTCTTCTTAGTCATTTCTTTTTTCTTTTACAACATCCTTTCTGTCAAGTAAAGCATCTTCGATATTCGTTTTTGTCCCTTCTATTTTATTGGATTGTGTTGCTTCTTTAAGGACATGCATGCTGATAAACAAATCAATATTCGCAAAAGTCCCGGGTAGTATCTGCAAAAGTCCCGGGTAGTATCTGTTTAGAAAAACTTATCGGTAGAAATACTTTTTGTTCATAAGAATACTCTTTATATTTTCCCATTTATCCCCCCCCGGTTGATAGAATTCTATCATGGAAAAATACTTAAAGAAAGCTTTTTTTACCCTTTTTCTACAGCCTCAACGACAAAGCTCACCTGCCGCTATGAAGCGCAGCGGAATAGTGGTCAGGTGCAGCGCCTTGTTCAAGTAAGCCGCTTCGCGGCCGGTATTTCCTGTTAGAAATATTTTAATTCATTTGGTATAGTTTTTCCACAATATTTTTAATTGA
>QILZ01000172.1 GCA_003233545.1 Spirochaetales bacterium | reverse complement strand
CGGTAACGGATGCAGTTGTAGCTTTTCTTATGGTTGTTCTTGTTAATGCCGTACTCGGTGCAATAATAGCTACGTTTGTTTTCGGAGGGGTTACGGGAGTTAGTATGGATTACCTTACGATTGGATTGTTTATGGCAATGAAATCGATGCTGCAGGCTGCCTTCTGGGCAAGGATCCCTGTGAATTTAATGGATAAAGGTATTGCAGTTACAATTGCGTATATGGTTTTTAAATGGGTGCAGGGAACAGGCGGGTAATATTTTAGTCATTATTCCGTATTTGTAAAACACGTTGAATTTCGTTTTTCATTTCAATAAGCCTGTATGGCTTTGCAACCATTCCTATAAATCCGAATTCCCTGTAATTTCCCATAATCCGGTCTGTTGAATAACCACTGGAAACTATTATTTTCGCGTGCGGATTAGTTTTAAGTATTTCTTTTGCCGTTTCCCTGCCGCCCAACCCTCCCGGCATTGTCAGATCCATTATTACAATATCAAAAGCACTGCCGCTTTCCAGGGCATCTTTATACTTGATGACAGCCTCTTTACTATTACCGGCAAATTTAACTTTATGCCCGATAATTTCAATCATTTTACCCGCTACTTTTCTAATTTCCTCCTCATCGTCCACAATAAGTATTTTAGCGGAATAATTATTGTTAACGGCTTCCTTTTTTTTATATGGCAGGCTTTGCTCATTCTCCTCCGGAGTCAGAGCGGGAAGATAAATTGTAAAAGTAGTTCCCCTGTCAGGGATCGAGTCGACATATATATGCCCGTCATGTTTCTGGATAATGGAGTGCACTGTTGCCAGTCCCAGGCCGGAGCCGGACTCTTTGGTACTGAAATACGGATCGAATATCCGCTCGAGATCTTTTTTAGGAATTCCAATCCCTTCGTCCCTGATGGTAATCTTTACATACCGTCCGGGTGAAACTGTTTTTATATTGCTGTTTATGCCTATTTCGGTATTACTTGTATCGATATACAGATTTCCTCCGTCCGGCATAGCCTGTTTTGCATTAATCACCAGGTTGGAAATAACCTGGCTGATCTGCCCCTTGTCCGCTTTTACCTGCCATAATTCGGGTTCCGTATCGAGATTAAGTTTTACATTGCTGCCTGTAAGGATGAATTCGGCGGTTTTCCCGATTATTTTTTCTATTTTAACGGCACCCAATACGGGTTCTCCGCCTTTTGCAAAGGTTAAAAGCTGTTTGGTTAAGTTTGTTGCCCTTTGAAGAGACTCTTCTGCTATCTCAAGATATTCATAGGCTTTTTCCGCAGGCTTTACGTTTATCCTGGCAAGGGAAATATTGCCGTAAATTGCGGTTAAAAGATTGTTAAAATCATGGGCGATTCCGCCGGCAAGAATACCAACGGATTCTAATTTTTTTACTTTTAATATTTCTTTTTCCTTCTTTAATTTTTCCGTTACATCGCGAAATACAAGGACCACTCCCCTGATATTATTTTTACTATCCAGTATAGGTGCCGCGCTGTCCTCTATACAGTACTCTTTTCCGTTCTTTGCAATAAGAACGGTATGATTGGCAAGATTCGCAATCTTTCCGTTTTTCAGTACCCTTTTTACCGGGTTTTCTGCCGGTTTTCCCGAGTATTCGTTAATAATATTAAATACATTTACAAGCGGTTTGCCTTCTGCTTCGTTTTGCTTCCATCCGGTTAATTTTTCCGCCACCCTGTTCATGAGTATGATGCTGCCGGATATACCGGAAACAATGACAGCATCACCGATGGACCGCAGGGTAACAGCGAGCTGTTCTTTTTCCTCTACCAATTCGCGGTAAACCTTCATTTTATCCTTAAGCATTTTGTTGGCATAATCAGCCATTCGGGAAAACTCGTCATATTTTATTTTACTCTGATCGATTTCCTTATCGGAAACAGCAGCCTGCTTAAAGAACGAGATAAACAGAAAAAAATCACTCTGTATCATACGGCTTATTAAATGGAATAAGAATAAAAAAAGTAAAATAAGAAGACCTGTTATCACTGCAATGCGCAGAAAGTCATGCTTTAATTTAATTTTTAGTTTATCGTGCAGTGCTGTTATGTTTTTTTCCACATCATCGAGATATACGCCTGCCCCTATAATCCACTTCCAGTCATCGATTCCTCTTATAAAAGAAACTTTCGGAGAAGGCTCCCCGGTGGATGGTTTATTCCATGTATAATAGATGAAATCGCCTCCCGGTTTTGCCGCCGCTTTTCTTTCCTCCTGTACTACCTTTACACCGTTCGTATCGGTGATATTCCAGATATTGGTGCCTTCAAGTTCTTTCTGGGTGCTAAGAACAAGGGAGTCGCCGTTATATGAGTTAACAAAAATGTATCCGTTTTTATCAGGTCCGAAACGTATTTTCCCGATATATTTTTTTAACTGTTCCTGTGTTTTTTTTCGAATACCGGCCTTGGAAACAGCCGTCCCGATGTACCAGTTAAAGGGCCTGAATATTCTAAAAACACTTTGTTCTGCATTTCCTGTTTTTTTAAAGTTTAAGTCTCTATACCGCGGTTCCATATTTAAAATAGGAAATCCGTCTGCATCTTTTATAAAGTACATGTTTTTATTGTCATCGAACCTGATCGGTTTTAATGTATTCACGATCATTTTTTTAATTTCGGCATCTTTCCTTTCGCCTTTGTACAGGATGTAGATACTTTCAGCGATTTCCAGTGCTTCGTTGATTCTATGCTCGATTTCCTGTTTTGTTTCTGCTTTTATTTTATCTTTTTCGTATTCGATTATTTCGACGACACGTTTCACTTCCCTTTTAATCAGCCGTTTCTGTTTTTTAAAATACTCCGAACGAACTTTTATGCTGCTGCTGTTAAAATCATAGTAGTAGCTTATA
>QILZ01000030.1 GCA_003233545.1 Spirochaetales bacterium | reverse complement strand
TTCTGATTTTTTCTGCAAAATCAAGTTCCGGGAAAAAGGTCTCCAGGCAAATCGAATAATCCATGATTAATCCTCCTCATCCTGTATGTCAAGAAAATTAAAAAGGCGGGTACAACCCGCCTTTTCCAATATTTATTCTAATCTTTAATACTATACCGCTTCTTAAACCTCTCTATCCTTCCTGCAGTATCTATAAGCTTCTGCTTTCCGGTAAAGAAAGGATGGCAGGCAGAACAAATCTCCACCTTTATATCCCTCGCAGTAGAACGTGTTTCAATTACATTGCCGCACGCGCACGTAATCGTTGTAAACTCATACTTGGGATGTATCCCCTTTTTCATCGCTTATTCCTCCTCTACACATATAACAAACTGTCAAATAGAGACAGCCGATGTATTCATCGATTTTAAAAACGTATCATTATTCTTAGTTTTATGCATTTTGTCAATCAATAGTTCAATAATTTCCACATCATCCATCGGATTTATGACTTTACGTAAAATCCACATCTTGCTGAGTTCTTCTTCACTCAACAACAACTCTTCCTTCCGGGTTCCTGATTTTTTAATATTAATTGCAGGGAAAAGTCTCCTGTCGGATAATTTCCGGTCAAGATTTATTTCCATATTTCCGGTTCCCTTGAATTCTTCAAAAATAACCTCATCCATCCTGCTTCCCGTTTCTATCAGTGCGGTTGCAACGATCGTTAAACTCCCGCCGCTCTCTATGTTCCTTGCAGCACCAAAAAATCTTTTAGGTTTATGAAGTGCATTTGAGTCCACACCGCCGGAGAGTATTTTCCCGGAAGTGGGAACCGTCTGATTGTATGCCCGGGCAAGCCTTGTAATCGAATCGAGAAGTATTACAACGTCCTTTTTATGCTCAACAAGTCTTTTTGCCTTCTCGATTACCATTTCAGCTACCTGAACATGCCGTGTCGCCTGCTCATCAAAAGTGGAAGAAACAACCTCTCCTTTAACACTCCTCTGCATGTCCGTAACCTCTTCCGGACGTTCATCGATTAAAAGTACAATAATAAAAACATCGGGATGATTTACCGTAATAGAGTTTGCAATCTTCTGTAAAATAATAGTTTTACCTGCCCGCGGAGGCGAAACTATCAACCCTCTCTGCCCTTTCCCTATGGGACAGAAAAGATTTATCATTCTTGTCGATACTTCTTCGGTCGTTGTTTCGAGATTAAGGCGTTCATCAGGGTAGAGAGGAGTCAGATTATCGAAGGGTATCCTTGTCTGCGCAATATGAGGGGGGTCAAAATTAACCTCCTCGACACGCAGCATCGCAAAAAAACGCTCGCCTTCCTTAGGCGGTCTTATCTGGCCGGATACCGTATCTCCGGTTTTTAAATTAAACAGCCGTATCTGTGAAGGAGATATATAGATATCATCCGGGCCGGGTAGATAACTGTAATTGGGAGATCTTAAAAATCCGTAACCATCTGGTAATATTTCGAGTACACCATGGGCAAATATGATCCCGTTTTTTTCCGTGTGCGCTTTAAGAATGGAAAATATGATCTCCTGCTTTTTCATGGTAAGTAATACTTCATGGTTTAAGCCTATTGTACTTGCCCTGTCCCTCAGTTCCGGCAGACCCATTTGAGTAAGATCATTTATTTTTAATCTCGGGCGTTTATCGGCTGCAACAATTATCGTACCATTTCCCTGTTTTCCGTTTGTATATGAACCGCCTTTTCTATGATTATGATTATTACCATTCTCCCTGTTTTCCTGCCTTTTCTGAGGTTGTAGATTTACAGAATTCTGTGGAGCTTTCTGTTCGGGAGATTCCTGTTCTTCCTCCGGCCTGTCGGCGGACTCATCATCGGGTTTTATAAGCTCGACCCTTATTTTCCTCCGCACCGTCTTTCTTACTACTGCTTTTTTTTCAGATGATGATTCTGACGTAAATCCGTTTATGCTATTATCCGTTCCCAGGACCTGCTCTGTAAAACTTTCCGCAGGATTTCTGCTGCCGGTCTCGTCTGTATTGTCGTTGTTTTTATCCTCTACAGTTCCGGTATCCCTCCCTTTCCCTGACTGTATTTGCTGAGTATTTGCATTTTCTCTGCCATTATCTTTATTTTGAGACTGTGTTAATTCTTCCTGCCGTAATTCTTCATCTTTCAATTCTTCCCTGCGCTGCTCTTCCTGAGCAAAATCATCATGATTTTCCTTTTTTCTTCGTCTCCGAATTATTGCCATTTAATTCTCCATGTACTGTTATTTTCAATTTGCTGGAAATGTTCTCTATATTTATTTTTTGGATACAAACCGATTAGGCGTCTTATAACTAATATATTACCACCTTTGATACCTGTCAAGCCATTCCAGACCAATGAGCGTTTTTTCTGCCAAAAGAAAAGCGGATACAGCGGTTTTCATCCTTACCGATACTCTGCTTCCGTAAAACTGAAAAAGCTTATCTTCCGAATCGCCATTTCCGTTCAGTACGGATATCCACACGGTTCCTACCGGTTTTTCTGCCGTCCCTCCGCCCGGACCCGCGATACCCGACACGGCAATACTTATATCCGCTTCCGATATCTCAAGTGCTTTTACAGCCATCCCACGGCATACTTCCCTGGATACGGCTCCCTTTTCTTCGATAACAGCGTGCGGAATATTCAGAATTCTTTGCTTTGCCTGATTTGAATAAGCTACAAACCCGCCCCAGTATAATCCGGAACTGCCCGGTATATCGGTAATCATCTTTGATATAAGCCCCCCGGTGCAGGACTCGGCAGTTACTGCTTTTAACCCGTTATTCCTTAAGGCCGCTGCAAACAGCTCTACAGGTGTATAATTTCCGGCTCTTATTCTTAATTCCCCGAGATCTTCCCGAATCAACCCAAGCATTTTCCGTCTTTCTGCCCCGGTACCACTCTTTAAATGGAATTCGATATAATCACC
>QILZ01000215.1 GCA_003233545.1 Spirochaetales bacterium | reverse complement strand
CGGCTGCATATACGATTCGGGTCATCCCGGGACATCAGTTTTTCTATCCCTTTTATAAGAGTTTCCACGTATACATGGATGTCTTTAATCTCCGCTTCCGGTATACGGAAACCAATGGCTCCGGGGTGGCCTCCTCCGTTTTTTATGTCAAAGGATTCGAGAACACTGCGGAGATCGAGAGCTTTGTAAGAATGGCTTCTTCGTATGCGGAACTGTATTAAACCGGAATCCTCTTTGTCATCGTAATAGGCAACGAGACTTAACAACCGGCTGTATTCTGCCAGGGAATCGGCCGCATATCTGGCAACCGTGACAATTGTGTCATGGTCAAAAACGGCCCGCATCTGTTTTATCACATCCTGTGATACGATCACCGATCCTATTTTCGGAGAGATATCCACCTTCTGTTTCATCATGATGGCAAGGCATTCATCCTCCTGCCGGGACAGCTTCCGGAGTTCGGTAAATACCTCGTCCATGGTAGAAAAATTGCGGGAGTTCCTGCGGGTTTTATTAGTGAGCATTTCGTTGAACATACTACTGAATAACCGGTAGAACCATTTTTCCCTGCCGGTTTTCAGAAACTTTCCCATTTTCGAGTCGCCGATGATACCTGTCAGTACAGCCAGGACAAAATTGCGGGAGAACAGATTCTGAATGTTGAAGGAAGCAGTGATATCTTCATAATTTTTCAGCTTGAACGCCATCAGTCCTACCAGCTCGCATGCGGAAGAGGCTTCATCTACGAAGCAGTAATCCCTGTCGCCGATGTAATCGCTGTCTGCTCCGAGATGATGATCGATTTCTATTTTCAGGATATCCTTATTATTATAAATCTCATCAGAACCGGGAAATGTTTCTCTCATCTCCGGTTTAGGTGTGTCCAGAACAAACAAGGTTGAAATCTCGTAGGGCAGTTCCTCTTCGTTATGGAGAATCTCGATTGCATTGTACCTGCAGATATTAAGAAGATACTGATACTTTTTATTTATTTTTCCGGGAATCATCAGATATGCAATTTTCGAAAACTTGTTCAGCAGCAAGCTCAGGGCAATCATCGAAGAAATACAATCCTCATCAGGATTTTTATGACCCATGATAAGGAAACAGTCCCTTTCCGCTATCGCTTCCAGGATGCTATGAATAATCCGGTTTCTTTGTTTAATGCTTGTCATCCGGGTTTTTGCCATGTACTCTCCTTTAGTTTGTCCAGAGAACTACGGTATCCCGTCCTGCTTCCTTTGCTTTGTAGAGTGCCTGATCCGCCCTCTCTTTTATCCGGGAAGCCGAACCGGCATGATCGGGAAAACATGCGATTCCTATGCTGGCAGTAACTTTTTTAAGCGATCCGCCGAGATTCTCCAGCAGGTTGATTTTCCGGATTTCCCTGACCAGCTTCGAACAGAGATCTTTAGCTTTTGCACCTGTAGTTCCGGGCAGAAGAAAGGTAAACTCATCACCGCCGTACCGTGCAAGAATATCTTCCTTTCTAAACAGTTTTCTGAAAATCGGGATAATTGACAGGATCACCTTATCTCCCAAATCCTGTCCGTATTCATTGTTCAATGTTCCGAAATGATCCAGATCGATCATGACAATGGAAAGAGGGTGCCCTTTAACTATTGCCCCGGCTATACGGTCTTCTATTGCCTCATCGAGAAACCGGCGGTTATATAGCCCGGTAAAATCATCGGTAATCGCCCTGGTTCTTGCCTGTTCTCCCCAGGTGACCATGTCCGACAGAAATGCACCGGTTTTCTTAAGACGCATTGTGATAATATTCAGCATTCGGTGCATAATGTTTATACCGGCTTCCGGTTTGTTTTTTATGAATTCGTAAAAAACATCTGCTTTCAGGCTGAGTACTTTTGTGTTGCATTTGGGAGAGCATGTGGCGGACCTTACCGCACTGTCAAAAATGGACATCTCTCCGAAAAAATTACCCTCTGTGATCTCCGCTATCTCCAGCACTTTCCCGTTCGGCAGATTAACGGATATGGAAACTGCTCCTGAAATTACGATATACATGATTTCGCCGGTATCGCCTTCGTTGAAAAGGGTTTGCCCTTTGCAGTATTCTTCTGTGTTCATAAGTGAATAAAACGAATCCAGTTCTTCCCGGGAAAGAGAAGAAAGAATTTCGATCGATCTTAGTACATCGACGGGAGTTTTTTTCATTCCTGCTCCCCTGCATCTTCCGGGAACAGGATAAGATTCCCCCCTCTGCTTCTGCCTGCAAGGGAAAGTTCGTGAGTTTTAACTGCAAGATTTTCAGGGTCCATGCCGTGGTCAGGGAAAAGAGTAATACCGATGCTGGCGGTAATGTGGAATTCCTTTCCTCCCGTTGCCCCGGTTACATCGAGACTGTTCATGAACTTGCGGATACGTATGGCGAGATCGTAAGCTTCCTCTCTTGTGCCTCCCGGAAGAAGTACTGCCATGGCATTACCTTTATACCTTGCCGTTCTTTTATCATCCCCGATAAAATCCCGTAATCCCTTTGCCATAATCCTGATAGCGGTGTCTCCCGCTTCGTGGCCGTAGGTGTCGTTTAGAGCCTTAAAATTATCCGGTTTTGTTATCATAAGGGAAAAACCGGAACTGTTTTTACCGGCGAGTTCCCTGATTTTTTCGATGAGATAGGTTTGATTAAACAATCCTGTAAGTTTGTCTCTGTACACCTGCCTTCTCAGTTCCTGCACCAGCGGTGAATTCTCTTTGATAAGGGTGTTAGCCCTGCGGATACGCCCGGCGATTTCCGATAGAATTTTATGGAGAATCCGGGCAGACAGGACAGGATGTTCATCGAGAATCGCTGTAAATTCCGTGCCGGATTTGGGAAATTCTAAAAGCCGTGTTTTCGTAGATGCAAAAGCGGAAGCAATTCTGGATGTTCCGGTGAACAAATCGAGTTCCCCGAAACAGTTACCCCG
>QILZ01000410.1 GCA_003233545.1 Spirochaetales bacterium | reverse complement strand
GACCGGAAGAAAAGATAAGCATTAAGCAGGGTTTGTATGTTTTTAAAAGGAACCGCCGAAAATTTCGGTTTAAACAGGAATATATTTTCGAGTTTCGGAGAAAAGATAAAACCGGTGGAGGATGCTGAAACAGGCAGAAAAGCACTGGCTTTTTTGTCTGTATTTCCTTCCACAAAAGAGCTGTCCGTTGCATCTCCGGTCGTATAGAGAAAGCTTAATTCTCCGTATGAATTAAAGAAGCTTTTAATAAAATAACGCAGCCGTGCTCCTCCTAAAAATGAAAGTATAGGCATGTAGCTGTATGAGTATCCTGTTGCCGATGTACTGTCGCTTATGTAGGAAAGAGTTCTTCCTGTACCTATATAAGTGAAAAGTTTATAATACAGTGACGAAACAAGAGGGCCTTTAAGCCCGAGACCTATATACTGCGTATCCACAAGCCCGCCGGCAGAAGGAGAAAGGATTTCCTCTCCGCTTTTTATCACCGAAGCGGGATATAGCGACAGCGTCGAGCCGCTTAAGGCACCTCTTAAGTCCTGCTGGAATATGAGAGATACGGATAATTCCTGTCTTAAGAGATTCAATAATGTTAAATCGGCAATACCGACAGCCCGCGGTGATGAAAAGAAAGCTTTACTGTTGCTGCTGTCAGTGTAATCGGCCTTTGACAGGAGGATTGTCGATGTGGGTTTTGTCATTAAACCTGTGTATCCTACTGCAAAGGAAAGAATCACCTGTGGGTAGCTAAACCCCAACTTAAATCCGTCGATCCGGTGATTTATCACGTACCGGGAAAAATCCGCTGCATTGAACCTGCCTAAGGTAAATGTAAAGAGTGAAGGTTTCTGCATTCCGCTTTTACTTTTAACATCGTTCGGAAACCGGCCGTAGAGGTTTAAGAAATCAATATCGAGAAGGTAAGGAATTACCTCGCCCGTATTACCTGAAAAGGAATAGGAGAAAGAGTAGCTTCCCGAAGAGGCAAAGCTGATATTACTGCTTAAATCGGCGTTAAACCACAGGGATAATTTATCGATTTGTGAAAGTGATACGGAACTGTCCTTAATGGTGGTGGCTAATGAGGATGAATTATCAAGATTACCTCCGAAATCCAGAGAAAATCCTGCAAATGGCAGAACTATACAAAATGCAATTACAATTATTACTTTTTTCATTATTTTATCCTCTCTGAGTCCATGACCTGCCGCAGTGTGCGGAGTACCTCGTCCCCGGAAACTTTTCTATACGGTCCGCCTCTGCCGCTTAAGTCTTTCCTGTAAACCAGTTCTCTGTAGGCGTATCTGGGCCCCGGAAAAAGCATATACATGATTCCACCCTTCAGATTAAAAGTCTTCATTATAATAAATGACATTTCTGCTGCGGTAATATGATTGTCAGCCTTTTTTCCTGATAATTTACCAAATTTTTCCGCCAGGACTTTCATAGCTGTATCAGTGCCGGAGCCTTCCGGTATAATCCGGCCTGCAGTCAGTACCAATAGTACCGTATCTCCGAAAGCCGCTTCTTTTTGTGACAAAAGGTTATCTATAAGATTGTTGGATTGTGCGGATAACGGAATAGTGCTCACCAGGGAGATTAAAAAAAAGAGTGGAAAAAATTTTATTCGCATACTTTTTCTCCTGTAAAATATTCTAAACTATAGTATACTCCTTATGAGATATAATTTCAATTTTAATTGCAAAAAGGAGCTTTTATGAAGGCAAAAAAAAGTTTTAATTTTTTAATTCCCTTTATTGTCGTAGGTATTTTTACGCTGCTTCATTTTAGCAAGTTTTATATAAATGCGGATTGGAAAGTGTATGATGCGATGCTTCATATAAAACCGGCCGTAGAAGAGAATAAATCCATTCTGTTTCTCGATGTGGATGATATTGCAATATCCAATGTCGGTGTATGGCCCTGGAGCAGGGATATAATGGCAGACGGATTAATACTTATGAAGGAATTTAATGCAAATTATGCCGTATTCGATATTGCATATATGGATAAAAGTCCTCTCGGCGTAAATGCCAAACTGCTCAACGAGAAACTGCCCGAGCTGTTTAATGATGAATTTTCACAGATAGAGGGTAATACCAAAGACCTTTTCCATGCACTGCAGACCGGGAATATTACACTATCCGATGCAAAGGATTATATTAACGAATTATCAGGTTTAACCGAACAATCGAAAAATAAACTGCTTAAGAGTGTCCGGGCAATTGCACGTGATAACGACAGGTACCTGGGTGAAGCGGCCCGGTTTTTCGGCAATACATTCTTTACCGTTACTCTGCTCGATAGTAAAAATAAGAATGTTCCGAAGGCGCTTAAAGATTATGCGGTTAAAAATCTTACAATGAAGAATCTAAAGGTTGTAACGGGTTTTCAGGATAGTGTAATCGATATCCAGCCTGCCATTTTTCCTGTTCTTAAAGGAGCCAGGGGGGCGGGATTCCCGAATATTGTAGTCGATGCGGACGGTGTACGGCGAAGGGTGGACCTGCTTCGGAAATATAAGGGTAAGTATTTCGGCCAGCTTGCCCTGGTACCTCTTTTATCCTGGCTCGGCAATCCCGAAATGGAACTTAAATCCAATAAGCTTATTATTAAGAATGCGGGGATTCCCGGCAGAAAAAAACACGATATAGTTATTCCGCTGACCCAGGATAAAAGATTTCTCATTAACTGGCCGAAAAAATCTTTTATCAATAGTTTCAGGCATCTCACATACTGGGAGCTTGTTTTACACAAACGGCTGGAAGACAAGCTTATACATAACCTGAAGATAATGAGAGATGCAGGATATTTGTCATACTATAAAGGCCCTATAAATATGCGGAGAAAATAAGAGAAGATGTACTTGCAGGCGGTGATGTATCGAGTATCGGGGATTATCGAAAAGCAAGAGAGCTGTTCTTTAAAGAGGTGGGGACCTTTCTGTACGGGGATGCGGAATCGGAAATTACCGGTCAGATAGATGCCATACTGAATTCTCCGGAGACACCGGAGAATCAGAAACAGAATCTGAAAACTATCGGGAAAGAAGTTCCCCGGGTTTTTTCCGAAACACGGGGGATCTATAAGAATCTCTTAATAACCCGCTCTGTTCTGAAAGATAATCTGCCCGGTTCGTTCGTTTTGATAGGCCAGACCGGTACATCGACTACCGATATCGGAGTTAATCCCTTCGAAAAGACTTATATGAATGTAGGGACTCATGCTGCGTTTGTTAATACCATTCTTACCGGAAAATTTTTAGATAATCTTCCATGGTGGTATTCCGTTATAGCTGCCCTGATACTTTCGATAGTTGTAACGCTTATTATTATAAGGCTAAAACCGTTCCTTTCGATTATAATCGGTGTTATTTTCCTTGCCCTTACGATAGGAGGAGGTATTGTATTCTTTATCTTTACCGGCATATACTTTAGTCTTGTAACTCCGGCATTATCTGTTTTACTCACATTTGTTCTGATCACTTTTCTTAAATTCTTACTCACCGAGCAGGAGAAGAGCTTTTTACGAAATGCATTTACCCATTACCTTTCCACGGATGTCGTCTCCGAGCTTATTTCTCACCCGGAAAAATTAAACCTCGGCGGGGAGAAAAAAAATCTTACAGCGATCTTTACGGATGTAAGGGG
>QILZ01000405.1 GCA_003233545.1 Spirochaetales bacterium | reverse complement strand
ATAAACGTGTAAATAATGGGAAAAGTATTAAAACAACATTGGATAAAAATGATTTTCTGAAGATGTTGATTACCCAGCTTACACATCAGGATCCCACGGAGCCTATGAAGGATCGGGATTTCATTGCACAGATGGCCCAGTTTTCTACACTCGAGCAGATTACAAATATGAATGAAGGAATATCGAAAGTATTAAATCTTGTTTCCGCATCACAGGCTTTTTCGCTGCTGGGGAAAACAGTTTCCGTAACCGACGGAAAGGGAGAGGTAACAGGATTGGTCGAAGAGATAACCGGAGGGGAGTTCCCACAGGTGTATGTCGATGGGAAATACTACAATATCACAGATATTAAGAGGGTAAAGAAATGATGCGTTCATTGTATGCAGGCGTTTCCGGCCTGCAAAACCATCAGATAAGGATGGATGTACTCGGAAACAATATCGCCAATGTAAATACTATCGGGTTTAAAAAGGGAAGGGTGACCTTCCATGACATGCTTTCGCAGACGCTCTCCGGTGCTGCAAAACCGACAGGTGAAGTCGGGGGTGTTAATCCTCAGCAGGTAGGCCTCGGTATGATGGTAGCTTCGATCGATACGATTCATACTCAGGGGTCTCTACAGACTACGGGAGTTATGACGGACCTCGCCATAGAGGGAGACGGTTTTTTTATAGAAAAAGCCGGTGATAAGACCTTTTTTACAAGGGCAGGCAGCTTCGGCCTCGATAAGGACGGGACACTTGTAAATCCTGCAAACGGACTAAAGGTACAGGGATGGATGGCCAAAACCGTCGGAGGCATAACGAGGATAAATCGAGCCGGGGATACGGGGGACCTTGTTATACCGGTGGGAGATAAAGATCCTGCTTCGGCGACAACGGAGGTTTCCTTTGCCTCCAATCTCGACAAGAGAACTCCCTTGATTCCCGCAGGTGCAGGTGCCGAAGATACGCAGAAAGGAACCTGGACAACAACTCACGATATATATGATTCCTTCGGCAAGGTTCATAAGCTGGAGGTGAATTTTACAAAAGTAGCCGGAATTGCAAACAGATGGCGGGCAGAGGTGATCGTGGATCCGAATGCCGCAAATCCGACCAATACCACAGTAGAGGTGGGAGCTGCAAACAATACCAATAATATTTTCTTTCTCGATTTTGATAATCTCGGAGCATTAAAGGCAGTATCCGATGCCCAGGGTGATACGCTTAATACCGGAGCACTTCAGGTTCCTGTTTCATTCGATGTCCCCGATGCTACCGTACCTGCAGGTGCTGCTGCCGTAAGACAAACATTTAACCTTAATTTAGGTGCCGTAGGTTCTTACAGAGGTAGTATAACACAATTTGCAGATAAAAGTTCCACGAAAATCACAAAGCAGAATGGTTATAATATGGGTTACCTGGAAAGCTTTAAGATCGACCAGTCCGGAATAATTACAGGGGTTTATACCAATGGTACAAAAAGAGCTTTAGGACAGGTTGCGCTTGCCTCTTTTACAAATCCGGGAGGTCTGGAGAAAGAAGGGGAAAGCACATATGTCGTATCGAATAACTCCGGTGATCCGAACATAGGTGCTTCCGGTACCGCCGGCAAGGGTAAGATTATAGCCGGGGTTCTGGAAATGAGCAATGTCGATCTTGCCGAAGAGTTTACGGACATGATCGTCACACAGAGAGGTTTTCAGGCAAATTCACGGACAATAACAACTTCGGATCAGATGCTTCAGGAACTGTTAACTTTAAAACGATAAGGTGGTATAATTAAATAAGCGATGATAGAATTAACGAAGTTAGACGGCACGACATTTTATGTAAATCCGCATCAGATCGAGTATATCGAGTGTAATCCGGATACTACGCTTGTTATGCTGTCAGGGAAACGTTTAATCGTTCTTGAAGATTACGATACCATATTCAAAAAAATAGTCGATTACAGGAGATTAATCGGTGCATTTAAAAACGAGGAGTAAATAGATGGATCTCGGGACCATCGTTGGTGTAGTTGCAGGTTTCTCCCTGCTTATTATGGCTATTTTAACAAACGGCGGCCAGATGGGGGCATATTTAAATCTTCCTTCCTTTATTATGGTCTTAGGGGGATCGTTTGCCGCATTAATGGTTTCGAATCCAATGTCCCGTGTACTCGGTATTATGAAATATGTTAATATCGGGCTGCACGTTCCGAATTATGAAGAGGAGCGGATTATATCGCGTCTCGTCGCATTTTCCGAGAAGGCAAGGCGGGAGGGTCTCCTCGCACTGGAAGATGACCTGGAAGAGGTAGAGGACGAATTCCTGCGTAAGGGAATTCAGCTTGTCGTTGACGGTACCGATCCTGATATCATCAAGAATATCCTGTACAATGAGCTTAACCAGATACAGGAACGGCATGCAACAGGTCAGAAAATATTTAATCAGTGGGGTAAACTGGCTCCTGCATTCGGTATGATAGGTACACTTGCCGGTCTTATTGCCATGCTTGCAAATATAGAAGACAAATCATCGATAGGCCGCGGTATGGCACTTGCACTTATTACAACGCTTTATGGTGCAGTTTTTGCGAATCTGGTTCTTATACCTTACCAGAGTAAACTCGAAGACAGAGACATGGCCGAGACTCTGGTTAAGGAGATAATGATAGAGGGTATTCTTTCCATACAGTCCGGTGATAATCCGAGGATACTGGAGGAAAAACTTATATCATTCCTGCCTCCTTCGAGAAGAGAAGCTGTAAAACAGGAAGCAGCAGCCGAATGAGGGATAGATAGACTATGCCGAGAAAGAAAAAACGTAAAAAATGCGAAGAAGGTGCTCCTGACTGGCTCCTGACCTATGGAGATATGACAACCCTTCTTTTAACGTTTTTTATAATGATGTTTACAACTGCGACGATAGACGGCAGTGAACTCAGGATGATACTTGCCGCTTTTCAGGGGCTGGG
>QILZ01000382.1 GCA_003233545.1 Spirochaetales bacterium | reverse complement strand
GTAATTTATCCATGCTGTTGTTAAGACCGACCATTAACAGGATTGTCCCCTGAAAACCCGGTCCTTTAACTTTAAATGCTATTCCCGCAGGATTTTTATTCTTATCCAGTCCCCTGTAAATTATCAAACCGTTCTTTTTTTCTATACGGTAATCCTTCGCTTCCGGGAGAACGGTAAAGATTGCCTCTTTTAACCTCTTTAACTGCTGCTGTTTTATAAGAGGCTCAGCACGTTTATAAACTTCGGCTAAACTTAATCCGGAAATAATTCCTACAACTGTTAAAACAATTACTATTTTAGCTGTCCTGGACATTTTTCACCTTCCCCCTGCGAGTTCCGAACGGCTTCGGACGAGTATACCGGTTTATAAGGGGAACGGTCATATTCATTAACAGTATTGAATACATCACCCCCTCCGGTAGTCCTCCCCATATCCTGATACCTATTAACAGGACACCGCTCCCGATGCCGAAAATCCATCTTCCCTTTATTGTTACCGGAGTAGTTACCGGATCGGTAGCCATAAAAAAAGCTCCCAGGAGAAGCCCTCCGGCAAGCACCTGGAAAAAGGGAGAGGGAAACTTGGCAGGATTTATCAGGTGAATAAATTCCCCCAACAAAAAAACAGTAAATGCATAACCGGCAGGTATTCTCCAATCTATGTATCCTTTCCAGATCAGAAAGGCTCCTCCTAACAGAATAGCTACAGCAGAAGTTTCTCCCAAAGATCCGGCAGTCTGTCCTAAAAAGAGATTAAGCAGCGGGGTTGCCGTTCCCTGGAACTTCATAAGACCTAAAGGCGTAGCTTTGGTAACAGCATCCAGGCTGAAAGGTTTTACCCACGTGGTAAGAAGCACGGGAAAAGAAGCCATAAGAAAAGCTCTTCCCACAAGAGCGGGATTAAAAATATTATAACCCAATCCTCCGAATATCTGCTTTCCCAGGGCAATGGCAATAACCGCGCCTAAAGCGGCTGTTCCAAGGGGAACGCCCGGTGGAAGAATCAACGCAAATAGAAGCCCTGTTACCAGGGCACTTCCGTCGGACAGTGTAACTTCTGAAAAACCGCCTCTGTAATTAAAGCGGTAAAAACACAGACAACAATAAGAATTACCGCTTTAATTCTGAATAGGTATATTGAAACAGCTACCACAGGAATCAATGCATAAATAACAGCCCGCATCATGGAACCGACATCCAGCCCGCTCCTTATATGCGGTGATGCCGTTATAATAAAACCTTCTTTCATGATTGTCTTATCCTTTGCAGTTCCGATTTTCCCAATTTAAAAAGATGTACAAGAGGAATATGGGCGGGGCACACATACTGACAACAGCCGCATTCCAGACAGTCCGAAAGATTATAATCTTTAAGTTCTTCCCAGTGCCCGGCTTTAACTTCTTTTCTCATCTCTGTGGGCAATAACCCCATGGGACAGACATCCACACAGCGGGCACAGTGAATGCACGGTAATTCCTCATGAAGAGAAATTTCTTTTTTGCCGAGACAGAGAATACCCGTAGTTCCTTTAATGACGGGAACATCCGCACTGTACTGAGCCAGTCCCATCATCGGCCCCCCTGTAATCATTTTAGCGGCATCTTCGGATAATCCCCCGCACTCCTCTATCAGATCGCCGATCCGGGTTCCTATGCGTGTCAGTAAGTTAACGGGATTTTTTACAATTGTCCCTGTCACGGTAACCACCCGCCGGTACAGAGGTCTGCCGAACCTGACAGCTTCATAAACAGACAGGGCGGTTCCTACATTACTGACCATGCAGCCCACATCGAGAGGCAGGCCGCCGGACGGCACTTCCCTGTTCAGGATGGTTTTTATCAGCTGCTTTTCTCCGCCTTGAGGATATTTTACTTTTAAGGGGACTACTTCTATACTTTCTTCATTCTTAAGAGCTTCGCTCATCGATTTGATAGCTTCCGCCTTGTCGTTCTCTATGCCGACATAGGCTTTTTCCGCATTCAGAATTCTCTTTATTATCTTTAATCCACCGATAATCCCGTCTGTTTTCTCTACCATAATTCTGTAATCACCGGTAAGATACGGCTCGCACTCCGCCCCGTTTAGAATAAAAGTATCTACCTTTTTCCCTTCGGGCAGAGTGAGTTTTACATGAGCGGGAAAAGCAGCTCCTCCGAGACCCACTATTCCCGCCTGCAATATTAGTTTATTAACTTCCCCGGAAGATAGTTTTTCCGGATCCTGTGATGAGAAAACCTCGTGCTCATCCTTTCCGTCTCCCTCTATAACCACAGCCACAGCACTACCCAGTACCGGGTGGGGACGGCGTTCGACCGCTGTCACCCTGCCGGACAATGACGAATGAACACAAGCGGAAATAAATTTACTGCTTCGGCCGATTAATGTTCCGACCTTAACCGTATCTCCCGGTTTAACAACAGGCTCGGCGGGGGCACCGATATGCTGACTTAACGGAATAACCACTTCTTCGGGAAGTTTCGCCTCCCTTAGAGGCTTATCACGCGTCAGCTCACGAAAATATCGAGGATGAATTCCGCCGTTAAAAACCTGCGCCATCAGTCTTCCTTAAATAATAATGTCAGAATTTATTTTGTGTAAAGCTAAACCGATTTCGAAAGAAATGCAACCCCTTTTAGCAGCAGCCGCCGCTTTTCTCTTTCTTTTCTTTCATGTACTGCATAGGATTCTTATCGAATGCTGTTTTACAACTATCAGAGCAGAAATAAAAAGTCTTTCCCATATGCGTGCTCGTAGCAGCCGCCTTGTCCACATCCACTTCCATTCCGCACACGGGATCCTTTACTACCATACCCATTTTCCGTACCTCCTGATCATAATAATACTATACCCCCCATGGGTATGTCAAGAATAATAATAAGCATAAGATTACCGAAGCACCCTGAGTGCATTCAGTATGGCGATCAAAGCAACTCCTACATCGGCGAAAACGGCTTCCCACATATCGGCCAGTCCGAAAGCACCGAAAACAATAAAAAAGGCCTTAACTGCGAGAGCAAGGGCAATATTCTCCCATACTATTTTTCTGGTTCTTTTGCCTATCCTGATAGCTTTCGGGATCTTTAACGGATTGTCGGTCATTAAAACGATGTCCGCAGTATCTATTGCAGCATCGGAACCCAGCTCTCCCATGGCTATTCCCACATCCGCTCTTGCCAGCACCGGAGTATCGTTTATTCCATCCCCTACAAAGGCAACCTTCTCATTTTTTCCCGTTTCCTTCATTATTTTTTCAAGTATGTTAACCTTATCTTCCGGCAGCAGTTCAGCGTAGTATTTGTCGATTCCTAATGATTCTGCTGTATAGGATGCCACTTTTTCATTATCTCCAGTAAGCATAACAATACTGTTAACTCCATAATTTCTTAATTCCGATACAGTATCTTTCGATTCGGGTTTTATCTCGTCGCTTATTATGATATAACCTGCATATACTCGATCCACCGCGACATAGGAAACGGTTCTTTCGATATCACAGTCCTCGTGAGGAATCTTTTCCCTGTGCATCAACCTGTCATTGCCGACAATTACACTTCTGCCGTCTATATCCGCTTTAATCCCGAATCCTGAGATCTCCCTGTAATCTTCCCTGCCCGTTGTTTTTAACCGGGATATGCCTTTTTCTTCCATGTAGGCTTCCTTGATCGCAGTGGCAATAGGATGGTTGGAGCCGTACTCCGTAAGCGCGGCATATTTTAAGATATCCTCTTTCGAAAAACCATTTCTCCTCACGACCTCGGTCACTTTAAAATTACCCTTTGTCAAGGTTCCCGTTTTATCAAAAACAACTGTCCTGACAAAAGAAATGGTATCGAGATAGTTCGAACCCTTAACAAGGATACCCCTTTTAGAGGCTGCTCCTATTCCCCCGAAATAACCAAGAGGGATACTTATTACAAGCGCACAGGGACAGGAAATTACAAGAATAACAAGAGCTCTGTATATCCAGTCGCGAAAAAGCGCACCTTCTATTAAAAGAGGCGGAATAACGGCGAT
>QILZ01000003.1 GCA_003233545.1 Spirochaetales bacterium | reverse complement strand
CGGTTTCCGGGAACTCTCTATGGGAAAAACTTGTTCTTACCTGCAGTTCGGCAGATAAATACGCAAACCTCTTTTCTGAAAGCGACTTTATAACATTAACACGTGCTTTCCGCTTGCTTAAAGTGTGGTTTAAAAAGAAAGACACGCTGCCGCTTCCGGAATTTTTTGATCTTGTAATGGATAAACTTCATATGTTCGCAGGGCTTTCCCGCGGATCCAGGGGCAGACAGGCAGTTTCTAATGTGGAAAAATTAATGGAAAAGGTCCGAAACTTGTATATTCGGGAACAGATCGATTTTTATACTTTCACAGGCTGGCTGAATGAAAGAGTGAACTATATAGAAAATGAGGGTGAGGCAGATGTCGATCTTGCACACGGCGGTGTTGTGCAGCTTATGACGATTCATGCTTCCAAGGGACTCGAGTTCCCTATGGTCTTTATCCCCGATTTGTCAGCCGAATTTAACATGGGTTCAAAAGAGGAACTTGTTTCAGATTATATACCTGTTTCACTAAAGATCGACGGTGATTCAATCTACCGGGAAACTGCCTTTGAATTTTCGCTGTCGGCGCCCGATCCGAGGGACCGCTATAAAAAGAAGGCTGCTCTTATTAAGAAAATAATACAGTACTGGACAAAACAGAAGCTGACTGCCGAAAAAAAGAGGCTGCTCTATGTTGCGGCTACGCGGACACGGGACCACCTGGTTCTGGTGGGGCAGATAAAAAGTGAATCCGACAGACGTATTCAAAAAACCGCCGCGTCGCCGCTTAATAAATTAACAAATTGGACAGATTGGGTTTGTAAAATTCTAAACATCTATCCATATCTTGATGGGGAAACCGGAACACTGACTCTCGGCGATAAAGAATCCGGATATATTCATTTGCCCTATACCAGGTATGTAAAAAAACCGTTTCAGGAAATATCTAAGGAAGAATTCAGAACCGGCTTTCCGGTGTAAATTGCAATACAGTATCTCCGGCTTTTATAGAACAGCTTTAATAATTCTCCTTGATAACTATACAGCCTTAAGGTTACAATTATCCTTGTATGGGAATAATTATGAATACCTTTGCAACGATAGATACGGGTTCCTATCAAAATTTAATTCTGATTGCCAGGGTTTATAACGGCGAAATTAAAGAAGTGGTTCTTGACCATGGAAGAATAACTAAACTTGGAGAGGGAGTTAATACAACCGGAGTTCTTAATGCCGAAGCTCAGGCAAGAACCTTTAAGGTAATGGAAGAATTCAGGTCATTAATGGATAAGTACGGTGTGGAAAAATACTATGCAGCCGGGACAAGTGCTTTAAGGGAAGCAAAAAATTCATCTGATTTTGTAGAAAAAGTCAAAGAAAAAACAGGGATAGAGATTAATGTAATACCCGGAGAGGAGGAAGCCCGGCTTTCTTTCATGGCAGCGGTCGTGGGTTTAAATCTTAAAGACAGGGAAACTGTAATTACCGACATAGGCGGCGGAAGCACCGAGTTTATTTTCGGACAGGGAGTTAAAATACTTAAGCGTTTCAGCATGAAACTCGGAGTGCTTAAATTAACGGAACGATTCTTAAAATCCGACCCTGTAACGGAAGATGAATTCGGTGAGATGATGAATTACCTTAAAAATGAACTTAAAGATATCAGTGCTCCGCCGGATGATCCTTTGCTTGTCGGAATGGGCGGAACGATGACAAATCTAAGTGCTATAAAGCATAAACTTGAGAAATATGATCCGCAGGTTGTTCAGGGGTCCTATATGAATCCGGAGGAACTCAACCGTATTATAGATGATTTAAAATCAAGAACAATAGAGAAGAGAAAAGAGATTAAGGGTCTTCAGCCCGGGCGGGAAGAGGTTATTCTTGCCGGTGCCGCCATCCTCAAATCGGTTATGCAGGGGATCGGTGCGGATGGAATAACAATAAGCGATATGGGTTTAAGACATGGTTTGATGTTTGATAAATTCTGTTATAAAAAACATCTCCGATCTTAGTTTTATTTGCTGATTGCATTTAATGAAAAATATCTTATCATCTTCAATGGATTTAATACTTTATAATTCTTTATTTTAAAGCCGGTTTCAGTCATATATTGTTTAAATTGATTATTTGTATACATATCCTTATAAGGATGGTCTAATAATTTACGCCATATTTTGCCAATTCCTTTAGAAAATGTATCGATCGATAACTCTTCAAGAATAATTTCACCATTTGGTTTTAATACCCGCTTTAATTCCTGTATGGAATCTTTCCAGTTTGGAATATGATGAATAATACCGAAATCAAAAATTACATCGAAATGATTATCCGGGAAATCAAGTTTCGAAGCATCCATTACTCTGAAGGTAACCGAGTTATCCTTATTTCTATTTTGAGCAATTTCGATCATTTTCTTATCAAGGTCGATTGCAATTATATTATTCGGAGAGAAGTATTTCTTAATTAACTTTGTTCCATTTCCATTACCACAACCTATTTCCAGAGCATTTTCTATATCACCTGTCGAAGACATTTTTCGCAGCATTTTAAGTTCATATTTATCCTGAATGAATGCTCTGAGCGGATTGTTCATAAGAATAAATTCGATCTTGTTTAATTTCATATTATGATATCCTCTTTCTTATCTCCGGTATTTAAAGTGATACCGTATTTTAATATGTAATAGTTATACATTTATTTATATAAGTAGATTCCTTGATTAACTTTATCATCAAATCGGCCACATCGGCTCTTGAAATTTTTGGGAATCCTTTGACTTTTCCATCTCTAACCCTGTATCTGCTTGTTTTTACTCCATTTGTTAAGATTGTCGGGCGGACAACTATATAATCTATATTACTTTTCAGGATGATTTTTTCCATCTCATTTTTATCATTCATAAACGATTTAAGAATGAAGCAAAGTATTTCAGCATAGATTCCTTTTTTGGAATCTCTTGCACCATACGCAGATTCTACAATTAATCGTTGAGGTT
>QILZ01000112.1 GCA_003233545.1 Spirochaetales bacterium | reverse complement strand
CCGATATCGAGGTATCGTTTCGGGCAGGAGCCGATGCCGTACTGCTTATAGCATCTATTCTGGATGCACAGAAGCTGAAAAATCTCTATGAAAGGGCAAAAAAACTGGGAATGGAAGCTCTTGTAGAGGTTCATGAAGCTGGTGAATTTGAGAAACTAAAAAGTTTTAAACCTTCTTTAATCGGTATAAACAGCAGGAACTTAAAATCCTTTACTGTCGATAAACTGCATCCTCTTAAGGTTAAAGAATATTTAACCTGGAAAGCATCGGTTGTATTCGAATCCGGTATACGGACAAAAGAAGATGCAGCTCTTGCCGTATCCTCCGGTTTCGAAGGGCTCTTAATCGGTGAATCGGTCATGAAAGATACGAAGTTGATCGATGAAGTTTCATGTCTTGCAGGAGAGGCACGAAGCCTTAAAAAAAGGAACTTCTGGCAGCGGCTCTATGAAAGGAAGAAGGAAGGGAAACCCCTGGTAAAGATATGCGGCATTACCTGCAAAGAGGATGCGGAACTTGCCGCCGAACTCGGGGCGGACATTCTCGGCTTTGTCTTCGCGCCCTCTGTAAGAAAGGCTGATCCTATGCTTCTTAAATCCCTGTCGGGGATAGGGGTACTAAAGGCAGGCGTTGTGGTTTCGGATCCCCAAAAAACGGAAGGATTACAGGCGGTTAAGGAGCTTATGGACGAAGGCCTGCTCGATGCGGTACAATTCCACGGCGATGAGAGCCCTGATGAATGCTTCTTAACTGCCTATCCCTATTACAAAGCCCTTCGTATAAGGAGTACGGAAGATATAGAGCTTGCCCGGCAGTACAGATGCCCGAGGATTCTGTTAGATGCCTACTCCCCCCGCCTTAAAGGCGGCACCGGGAAAAGGATACCGGAAGTGTTAATAAAAGCAGCAGGGCGGAAAATACCGCTGTGGCTTGCAGGCGGGATGGGCCCGGACAATGTATCCGGAATTATAAGGAGTTTCCGGCCCGAACTGATCGATGCATCGAGCAGGCTGGAAGAGTTTCCGGGGAAAAAGGATCCGGAACTCCTGAAATCTTTTTTCAAGGAAGTTAATAATGCAGGTAATTCATGATTTTTTCGGAAGTTTCGGAGGCAAGTATGTGGCAGAGACGCTGCGAACACCTCTGGATGAACTGGAAGAAGCCTTTAAGCAGGCTTTAGAGGATTCACTATTCGAGCGTGATTTTAATCG
Organism: Spirochaetales bacterium; assembly: GCA_003233545.1. Classification (GTDB taxonomy): domain Bacteria; phylum Spirochaetota; class Spirochaetia; order SZUA-6; family SZUA-6; genus SZUA-6. The sequence goes on along the minus strand of QILZ01000112.1, from coordinate 1,774 downwards.
ATTCTCAAAGGAATTTACGGGCAGGCCGACGCCCCTCCTCTTTGCGGAGAACACTACAACTTTGCTCGGAGGAGCCGCAGTATACATAAAGCTGGAAGGGCTTGCAAATACCGGTGCTCACAAGATCAATAATGTACTTGGTCAGTGTTTACTCGCAAAGAGGATGGGGAAAAGACGGATCATAGCGGAAACGGGTGCCGGCCAGCACGGGCTGGCAACAGCAGCCATGTGTGCAAAAATGGGTTTTAACTGCCGTATATATATGGGAGAAACGGATATCAGGCGGCAGCGGCCAAATGTCTTCTGGATGGAACTTTTCGGTGCCGAGGTCGTACCTGTAAAGGGTGTTTCGGGCACATTAAAGGATGCTGTAAACGAGGCTTTAAGGGACTGGTCGTCGAGTTTCGAAGACACTCATTACCTCTTAGGTTCTGCTCTCGGTCCTGCGCCCTATCCCGACATGGTACGCGAGTTTCAATCGGTTATCGGAAGGGAGGTAAAAGAACAGGTGGATAAATTAGGTCTGGATGTGGAAGTAATGGTTGCATGTGTCGGAGGAGGATCGAATGCAATAGGATTTTTCTCCCAATTTATAGACTGTTCGAAGCCGCGCCTTATCGGTGTAGAAGCGGGCGGCAGGGGATCAGGGCCCGGAGAACATGCGGCACGTATGAGCGGGTCCGGGAGAGAGGGGATACTTCACGGCTACAAGTCCCTGTTCCTTACCGATGAAGAAGGGCAGGTACTCCCGACGCATTCCATTTCCGCGGGGCTCGATTATCCGGGGATAGGGCCGCAGCTTGCTTACCTCGGTAAAAAGGGAAGAATCGGGTTTACAACAATAGACGATACGGGCGCACTGGAAGCGTTAAGATTTTTTGCAAAAAACGAGGGAATAGTGTTTGCACTGGAATCCGCACACGCAGGTGCGGCTGCCATCAAACTTGCACATGAAATTCCGAAAGAAAAAGCAATTATCATAAACATGTCGGGAAGAGGCGATAAAGACATCTTTATACTGGCACGGGAAATGAAAGGCAGGCAATGGTCGAACTTCCTTAAGGAGGAGGTAATACGAAATGAAAACTAGGATAATGGCGCATATGGTTGCCCTTTACCCTGACAGGGAGAAGTCGTTAGAAACGGCACGTGCACTGATCGACGGAGGAAGTTCGATGATAGAGGTCCAGTTTCCCTTCAGCGATCCGACAGCAGACGGTACCCTTATTCAGAGGGCATGCAAGATAGCATTAAAGAACGGTTTTACAACTGCAGAGGGTTTTCGGCTTATAGAGAAGATAAGGAAACTGACCGGTATCCCGGTATTTGTTATGAGTTATGCAAATATAGTTTTTACCCGGGGGATAGGTTCTTTTCTCGGTGCGCTTTCGGATTCCGGTGCGGGAGGCATTATAGTTCCTGATCTGCCGCCGGACTACGACGAGGGGCTCTATGAAACGGGATATAAGAAGGGGCTGTGTGTGGTGCCTGTGACCACAACCACGATGAAAACAGCACGGCTGGAAAGTATTCTTAAAACAGCACCGGAATACACTTATGTAGCTCTGAGGAAGGGTATAACAGGACAGCTTACCAGGATCGATGAACGTACCATCTCCTTTCTCGAAAAAGTGAGTAAAGGGGGAACGAAAATCCTCGCAGGCTTCGGAATATCGGAGAGGAAGCAGGTGGAGAATCTTTCCCCGTATGTTTATGCCGCAGTGGTCGGTTCCGCCCTGATTAAGGAAATACAGAAAAACGGCGAAGACAAAAG
>QILZ01000408.1 GCA_003233545.1 Spirochaetales bacterium | reverse complement strand
GGACCGAACCATGTGGTTCCCATGATGAAAAGCGCTTTGTGTTCGATGCTATAAGGTACTGCTGTCCCGCTGGAAGAATCGATATAAGTGACTGTACTTTTAGAAGGGAAGCTCAGCGAAACCTGGGGTTTAACCATAAAATTCCACATTTTAAATTCCGCAAAAATGTTAAAACCCAAATAGGCAGCCGGTTTAATTTCCGACATATCCAGATTACTTATATTGTCGTTGTTTTTTTCTCTGATATATAATGATATCAAAGAAAAATCGTACTGCCCCGGGATTAAAGATCCTCCTATGCCTGCCTTGATGGAAGGAACAGTAAAAGCTGTTCCACCCAAAACCATTAAAAGGATAAAAAACAGATATTTTTTCATATTATTACCCTCCTTGTATTATTATACATCAGATAGGTAATATTTCAAAAATAATTGATTTATTTTTTAATTCCTGAATAAAATACCCTGCTGCCTGTATAATGACTGTATATTATGAAGATTATTGCCCCCTTTGGGGAATGGGAGAATTGGTGTGATAGAACTTAAAAATGTGACAAAAAGCTATAATGGCGGTACCGTAAAGGCGGTTAATGATCTTGATCTTACCGTTTCGGAAGGCGAATTATTCGGTTTTTTAGGGCCTAACGGCGCAGGCAAAACAACAACGATAAAAATGATGACCGGACTTTTAAAACCGGATTCGGGTTCGATTCTTTTAAATGGTATAGATATTATCAAAATGCCGCTGGAAGCAAAAAAAATCATCGGATATGTGCCGGATGAGCCTGTTTTTTACGAAAAGATGACAGGAGCCCGGTTTCTTACCTTTATATCCGATGTTTTCGGAGTTTCTAAAAAAAACAGGTCGGGAATAATGGAGCTTGCCGAATATTTTGAGCTGGATAAATCTCTCGGTGATGTTGTTTCTTCATATTCGCACGGCATGAGGCAGAAACTCTCCATCATTGCAGCGCTTATACATGATCCTGAGATTCTTATTCTGGATGAACCGATTGTTGGTCTCGACCCAAAAGCTTCTTTCCGGCTTAAAGAAAAACTGAAAAGTTTCTGTAATATGGGTAAAACAGTATTCTTTTCCACACATGTTATGGAAGTGGCGGAAAAACTCTGCGACAGGGTGGGGATAATAAGCCATGGCAGTCTCATCGCATCTGCTCCGCTTTATGAACTGCGTAAAGAAGCAGGTGAAAAAAATGCAAGCCTGGAAAGATTGTTTTTAGAGCTTACAGGATCTTTAAAGGAAGCGGGAGAGGAATATGAACTCTAAATATCTTCTCCTTGTAAAGAGTATTATTTCAGGCACAACGTTTTTTTCCAGGGGAGGAAGGAAAGAACTCTTTAAAGGAAAAAGAATCTGGGTTCTCCCCGTTGTTGTACTGGGTACCGGAAGCGGAATCACGGTTTTTATTGTTTTGCTTTTTAAGCTTTACATGAGACTATACCTTGCCGGATCATATCTCGGAGCGCCTCAGCTTGTTATTTTTTACGCATTTTTTATGAGCTGGCTTTTTTTGTTTATTTTAGGAATACCCCTTATTCTTTCCGTTCTTTACTATTCATCCGATACCGGGTTTCTTATTTCCCTCCCCCTGAAAGCGGCGGAAATAGTATCTGCAAAGATGACAATTGTGTATCTTTACCTGCTTCCCGTTCATGCTGCCGTACTGTTTCCGTCCCTGATTATTTACTCGAGGGAAATACATTTTACCATTGGTCTAAGTATGGCCTGGTTTGTAAGTATGGTGTTCGGGCCGCTGATTCCACTCTCCCTTTCGGTAATTCTTGTGCTTCTCATTTCGCGGATAGTGAATGTATCACGGTATAAAACAGCTTTCGAGGTTGCCGGTATGCTGCTGGCGCTTGTCCTGGCATTAGGTTTTCAGGCTTTTCTGTCCAGAACGATGTTCGGTGCGGGCAGAGGCGGAACCTTTTCCGGATTTAATCAGCTTCCCGATATTTACGGTGCCCTTGCAAAAGCGGTTCCTCCCCTCGACTGGTTCGCGGAAGGTTTTACAATACATGGCGGATCGATGATGACTGCCGCCGCTGCTCTATCTGCCGCTTTGGCATCTGTTGCTCTTATTGTCCTTAAAGTTACGTACATAAAAGATTTTTCTAAGAGAATGGAAGCACCCGGTAAAAAAACCAAAACCGGAATTAACAGGCAGCAGTTTACCGGTACAATGGTTAGGAACAGTTTACTCTTAAGCCTGATAAAAAGGGAATGGGCAATTCTATCTTCCAATTCGACATTTATCTTCGAAGCTGCCGGAGAAGTATTTGTGCTGCCCCTTCTTGTGATTGTTTTTAAGTTTGTTTCGCCTGAGAATATCATTTTCATGATTAATACCTTTATTTCAGGTTCGAAATTTCCCGGTTTACTGATCTTCGGAGTTCTTGTACTTATGATAGGGATAAATGGTGTGTCCGCAACAAGTTTGTCGCGGGAAGGCAAGGCTTTTTATTTAAGCCTTTCACTGCCTCTTTCCGGGAACCAGCAGGTTAAGGCTAAATGGATTTTCCATCTTCTGCTCTTTTATCCGGCATATATTCTCGATGTCGCCCTGATCTATTTTCTTTTAAAGATGCCTGTCATCGATCTTGTATACATCTTACCGGGCGGATTTGTATTTATAACCCTGTCATTTATTGTAAATATTTATTTCGATATAAAAAGGCCTCTGTTAAAGTGGACGCATCCTCAGCAAGCCATGAAGCAGAATATGAATGTGCTTGCCGGGATGAGTTTTAACTTGCTTGTAGTTGTCATATTCGGTTTTTTAAGCGCCGGTCTGATTAAGCTGCATATGGATACCTTATTAACAGGACTTACAATTCTTACGACAGGCGGAATCGCTGCAATCATTCTTTTCCGCCGGCTTGGTAAATATGCAGAACACAGGTACGGATACGAGCTGGAGATGGATTAATAACAGGTTGTTTTTTTAATTCTACTGTGTAAATAGGGGGACA
>QILZ01000349.1 GCA_003233545.1 Spirochaetales bacterium | reverse complement strand
TCCTGTCCGGCCTATAGTTCCGTTAAGAGCAGCTCCGAATTCGTATTCCGAAAGAAATCCGTACCCCCGCTGCCCCGAGAAAACCGGGTTTTCAGAAGATACTTTATCCCTGCGGGTGGCTCTGAATGCGTTTATACCTAGATATCCGCCCCGTTTAATACTCCCGGCATTTTTAAGAGAGATATATCCCCCTACAACAGGCGGGAGTGATCCGTTTTTCGAAAGAGCAATCAAAGCCAGCGGCAGGGAGAAATTTAAACCTGCACTAATTTTTTCCGGACGCGGAGACTCGCCTGCTGTGTATAAATAGAGAAAAGACCACCTACGGCCCTCATCACATTCTACCCTGTCAATTTTACCCTTTATAATGTGTCCGTTAATAGATAATTCATATTCGCTTTGACCTTCCAGCGGTAAAAGCTTATCCGGAAGCTCCTCTTCGAATTCCAGGAAGGCTTTCATTATTCCTGTCCTCCGGTTATCTCCCGATTTCCCAAGGCCGTTGAGTATACTATTTAGTTGTCTTCGTGTAAAAACATCATTTTTCTGATTAAGCTCAAAACGCTTAAGAGTATCTTCGATAGCTGGGTTTAAACTATCCAGAAATGCTTTATCGATAGGGGATACGAAATCTTTATTTGCCAGACGTAATGTGGTATAAATTCTAACAAGTTCATTCAGGAATTTACCTTTACGGCTGGTATCGGGGGTGTAGTCTTCACCTGCCGGATCGAACCGGCACAGATCATCAAATAAGAACCGCATGGGACAATGTGCAAATTTTTCCAGAGTTTCAGGGGATATCTGCTGTGGACGGGTAAAGACCGAGTTTATAGTCTGCAAATATGAGGGGAAAGAGATTATGCCGTCGAATTCCGAAAACTCATGGACGGATTTTCTCTTGCCCTGACAGGCCAGAAGGTTGGATATCTCCCCGTACATCCGGTAATCATCTTCCTTTATTTTTTTCAGCAGAGGTTCTACACGGGGATAATCGCTATCTACCTTAGAACCGATAAATAGATCGATTTCCTTGTTTGAATAATATTCCGATATCACCGGGTTTTCCACATATTTACACTCTTTCTTAAGATCTGTAAGAAAGGGTGATATTAATGCCGGCTTTTCTTCAATGCTAAGAGAATACGTCAGGATAAGATTTTCCTCTGCCAGACCACAGAGAGATTTAAAAATCGCCTTCCCGGAATCGATAATCAGCTTCCGGCCAAACAGATCATCTCCCCCTGCCCTTGGGATGATAAAGTTGATTCTTTCTGCAGCCGGAAAGATACCATCGTTCAACCCCATGATAATACCAACCCGGCAGGGCTTTAATATAACTGTTTCAATCGGCAGGCACTCGATACTTACAGCTGAACCATGCGATTCCGTTACCAGGTATTCATTCATGAGCCGGGAAAAAAGTCTGGAAAGATCTGCGCATCGAAATTTGTGGTCATTTGAACCGAGAGCCTGGCAGGAACGTATAAAACGATTTTTAGTATCCTTTAGAAATTGAGCCGCCGGGGTGTCAGTTAGATGATGAGCCAGTCCAAGTTTATCGATGATAAAATCAATGCTCTCCACAAACCCGGCAGAGGTCCTGGTGCCTGCAAGATGGTAGAAGTAATTATCGGAAAGATTTAACAGGTAGAGCTGAATTATATACTCCTTCAAATTAAACCGGGAATCATTACCGCACCCATCGAGCAGATAACGGCACATTGAGAAATACCGGGATTGACCGGAAATAAAATATCCGGCCATGAACGCTTCATGCTCCAGTAGTATTACACGCTCATAATCCAGCAGGTATGGACCTTGCCCGGATTGCAGAATCTCGTCCACCGAAGGAAACACAGTATCCAGCTGATGCTCCGGATCGATTTTATTCCGGATAAAATCCGAAAGTTCTCCGGGCGTTACCATTTCTTTTAACCTGACCAAAGTTGAACGCAAAATAATAGTCCGGTCGCGGAAAGGATCGGCACTGACACTCTGGGAGAGAATACGCAGAATAATTGCCAGAACCGGGAAGTCAGCAGCATACCGGCCTCTGATAAAATTAATGGGAATTCCATAACCGGGGAAGATCTGGCTGATATACCGTGAATAGGATCGATAATCGGGAATGTAGAGCCTGATATGATCCCATGGCAGATTAATGGCTTTTAAGTACCGTGCCAGGGCAACTGTCTCCTGATAGCGGTCGTTACCATGCAGAACCATGACTGCGGATTTTTTAACACCTGCCGGTCCGGGAAGTTCTTTTTCAATGGAGAAATCCTTGAAAAGTGAAGATAATAAATCACATGCCCGTTGTTCAGTAAAAGAGAAATCCTGAAACCCCTTAACTAAGGCTGTACAGTTTTCCCACCGTGCCCGGAAAGCATCGCTAAAACCCTCTTTTTCTATAAAATCCAATGCCCGGGACAGGTCCCATTGTTCATTCTCTTTAAGGTACTCTTCTACCAGTTCATGCAATCTGTTAAGTTCCAGAAGCTGTACTTCTCCATCGTGTCCTTTAAAACGTTCCGGAATTTCCTCCGGTGCGAAAGCAGCCTGTGAACGAATTATATCGATACTCTCCGCAAGAGCATTGATATACCCCTGACGATATTCGGTTATACTGAAAAAATTGTTCTCCTCCCGGTGTATAAGCTCGGAAACTGCCGCTTCCAGACCAAACCTGTCGAGCAGCGGCCTGCCATAACTTTCGAGAAAATAGTCGGAGAAAAAGGAATAAAGGCCGGTGTATTCCGACTCAAAGCCTGATAAAGCTTCCTCCGGGATAAACACTATTGCGTGCTTGTTAAAATCTTTTTCAGAATCAGGGAATAAATACCGCATCGTTTAATTTACCATATTCAGCAGCTCTTATGGTACCGGGAAAAGCCGGAAAAGCTTAGAAATGTGATAAAACTCCTGGTCAGGCAGGAATAATAGATTATCATTAAAAACGAAAGAGATACCAATTGAAGCTAAAACCCATTTG
>QILZ01000067.1 GCA_003233545.1 Spirochaetales bacterium | reverse complement strand
AAACAAATTATAATTGACAAAACCATAAATATAACCTAAATATATTCTAACGTAACACGTAAGGTTTATGCAAGGTTATTTTATTAATTACCTGGTAAAAAATCGACAAACCGGAGAACGAATACATGGGAGTAAAAGAAAAAGAACTGTTCAGGATAGGTGAGATGGCTAAAAGAGCAGATGTTACCGTGAGAACAATACGGTACTACGAGGAACTGGGCCTTATAGCCCCGTCTTTAAGACGCGATTCTTCTCATAGACTGTACACGCGAAATGATCTTAATTCACTTAAACGTATAAAACAGTTAAAAAATTACGGACTCACATTAAATGAAATAAAGGATATCTTCGATCTTGCAGCCGATGATCCCACGGGACAGAAAAGCAAAATGAAGTTAATAACAAGTTATGTAAAGAAGAGGCTGGAAGCGCTGGAAAGAAAAAAGAAACTGGAAGCATATATAGAAGAGCTCGAATGGCACATAGAACAGCTGAAAAATGTTAAGAATTTTAACGCCTGTCCGGGCACGGAATGCAGTGACTGTGAATTTGTAAAGTTCTGTAACTTTGCAGACACAGGCGGAAACTAACTATTAAGGAGAAGATTGTGAAAGCAGCCGTTTTAACAGAACCGGAAAATATAACAGTCAAGGATGTTGAAACCCCGAAACTAAAACGGGGAAAGATTATGGTCAAAATAAAAGCCTGCGGTATCTGCACGCTGGAACAGAGGCTTTATACAGGCGACATGAAACTGTTCTACCCATTAATTCCCGGTCATGAGGCAGCAGGAGAAATTACAGAAGTTGCAGAGGGTGTTATATCCGGTTTAAAACCCGGAATGCGGGTGGCACTCGATCTTGTAAACCGCTGCGGCGAATGTTATTACTGCAGAACCGGCAGATCGAATCAGTGCATAAACAGGTTTAAGAAAGGCCAGCAGGTACTAGGAGGATTCGGAGAATATATTGCAGTAAATTCGAGACAGGTATTTGTAATACCGGAATCCTTAAGCTACGAGGAAGCGGCATTTGCAGAACCTGTTGCATGCTGTATCCACTCCCTGAACAAAATTAAACTTAAACTGGCCGAAGACCTTCTTATAATCGGTGCGGGACCCATGGGGCAGATGCACCTCCAGGTTGCACTCGCTATGGGAACAAGAGTCTATATTTCCGACCCGAACAAAAAGAGGTGCGGACTTGCCATAAAATCCGGCGCTTTTATGGCTATTAATCCCGTAAAAGAAAATGTTGCAGAAGCAATAAAGGCAAAAACAGAAGGCAGGGGTGTCGATGCCTGCATAGTAACTACACCCTCCCATGCAGCACTACAGACCGGAATCGATTCTATTTCCAAAGCCGGCAGATTAAACATATATACATCGTATCTCGATTCTCCGTCTCTGCCTGTAGATGCAAACACAGTCCACAGGTCCGAAAAACTCATCACCGGAAGCGAAGGCAGAACGGAGTATGAATTTCATACCGCTGTGCGTCTCCTTTCCTTCGGCCTGATAAATGTAAAACCTTTAATCAGCATGAAGGTTGCCATGAACAACCTTGATGATGGTTTCAAAAATGCTATGTCCAGCGAGACATACAGGGTCATCCTTGTTAACGGCGCAGGATAAGATAAAGCGATGATATTAGTTTACGATATAGGTACAACCTCGGTTAAAGGAGCCATATTTAATGTAAAAGGAGAAATCCTCTCCCGCGCCGTTTCCCCGGTACGGCTCAGGACCGGAGCCAATCCGCTTATCAATGAATGCGATCCCAATATCGGAATTATAAACACTCAGCTCGAGGTTAAAAAAACCGGTTCCGTCCGGGCAATCGTTGTAAGCGGGAACGGCCCCACACTTGTGCCGGTCGGAAAGCACGGAGGGCCTGTAAGCTTTGCACCCACTTGGCTCGACAGGAGGGGAATCGAAGAATCGAAACTCATTTCCGAAATCACAGGAAACTATGTCGATCCTTCTTTTTTTCTTCCCAAGGCGTACTGGTTCTACAGGAATAATAGGGAGCTCTATGAAAAAACAGCATATTTCCTGCCCTGCCCTGATTTTATCAACTACTCTTTCACCGGAGAAGCTTTTGCCGTTCTCCCCTCCGGGGCATTCGAAAAATACATGTGGAATCGTGATGAAGTGGAAAAACTCGGAATGGACAGCGTAAAGTTTCCGGAATATATAAAACCCGGAGAGATTATAGGGAAAGTAAGGAAAGAAGCGGAGGACCGTTTCGGAGTACCTGCGGGGACTCCGGTTTTCGGAGGCGGTCCCGACTTTATCATGTCGCTTTTAGGTACGGCTACCGTTGTGCCCGGAAGGGCCTGCGACAGGTCGGGTACATCGGAAGGCATAAACCTCTGTTCGGAAAAACCGGTTAATGACGGAAGGCTCCTCTCACTTCCTCACATTATCGAGAACCTCCACAATATATCCGGGATAATTTCCACATCGGGAAAAGCACTTGAATGGTTCAAGACCATTACCGGAAAAAATAACCTCGACTATGAAACACTCTTCGAGGAACTCTGCGAAGTACCGCCCGGATGCCGCAGGCTCATTTTTCTGCCATACCTTGCAGGAGAACGCTCACCGATATGGGACCCGGATGCAAGAGGAACCTTTGTGGGTCTTACCTTAAACCACGGCAGACGGGAAATGACAAGGGCCGTTGTGGAGTCCGTCGGTTTTGCCATAAGGGATGTACTTGAAATAATGGAAGAGAACAGCTTCACCGTAAACGATTTGAGAGTAACAGGCGGTCAGTCAAAAAGCCCGTTATGGAATCAGATTAAAGCAGACATAACCGGCAAGAGGATACTGCTTCCGGACTGCACCGATTCGGAGCTTAAGGGAAATGCATGTGTGGCTCTTAAAAGTCTAAAGATCTATAAAACATTCTTAGAATCGGCGGAAAAAACATTCCGGATCAGAAGAGTATACGAACCGCAGCAAAAATTAAAAGAGCTCTACGATGAGCTTTTTACAATATACAGAGAATCATACAGAGGATTAAAACCTGTATTTAAAAAAATATCACAGGTTACCTTTAAGGAGGAAAAATGGCAGTCGGAAAATCTTTAAGAATGAAATCTATATTTCGGGAGAGCAGCGGCAGGTCCGTTGTAGTTGCAATCGATCACGGCGGAATAGCCGGACCAATAACAGGAATAGAGAATCCGAAACAGGTACTTAAAGAATGTATGGACGGCGGAGCGGATGCCATACTGACAACAAGAGGTTTTGTAAAAGCCGCAGCGGATAACTGGATGCGAGGTACAAGCCTTGTATTAAGGCTCACAGGCGGTTTTACAACCTTAGGCGGAAAATTCGAGGAAGAACTCGTGTCATCCGTAGAATCCGCATTGATGTATAACTCTTCCGGGGTTGCCGTTACCGTAAAATTCGGTCACGAGAGAGAAGGCGAATTTATAAAGCAGGCCTCGTTAATCGCAGACAGCTGTGAAAGATGGGGCATGCCTTTGATGGTGGAAGCCATGGCAAAGGGGAACAGTGTTAAACAGTCCAACGACCCCGAAGGAATTAAAATCGCTGCCAGGGCCGCCCAGGAAATCGGAGCGGATATTATCAAAACCTACTACACAGGCAGCAAGGAAACTTTCAGCGAAGTTACAGCAGGATGCCCTGTCCCTGTCCTGATATTAGGAGGTCAGAAAACCAGCGATACTTCCGCCATTTTTCAGGAAGTCCACGATGCAATCCGGGCCGGTGCTGCAGGAATCGCCATCGGCAGAAATATCTGGCAGCACGGTAATACGAGGAAGATGGTGGAAGCAATGTGCGGCCTTGTTCATGAAGACTGGAGCGTGGAAAAAGCACTCGAATTTATAGAACAGGCATAATTCCCACAGACTGCCCTGATTTTATTTTTCTACCCGGATTCCTCTGCCCTCGACCACCTCGCCGATAATCCAGGCCGACTGGCCGGCTTCTTTTAACTGCGCTAATAAATCATTCCGCAATTCCCGCCGGACGGAAAGAAGCAATCCGCCGCTTGTTTGCGCATCAAAGAGAAGCATACGGCTTTCCTCGTCGATACCCTCTGCGAATGTAACATATTTGCCGAAAAAAAGACGATTCTCTATCGAGCCTCCGGGGAAAGTCCACATTTCCGCATACCGGCGGGCACAGGAAATTAAGGGAATTTGTGAGTTATAAAACAGAAAACCGACACCGGATGCATTGGCCACTTCCAGACCATGTCCGATAAGACCGAAGCCTGTAACATCCGTAGCAGCACATACATCGAATTCACCAGCAACTTCGCTGGCTTTTTTATTTAAACGGCTCATCCAGCTTACCGCCTCCGCCACATCTTTATCAGAGGCTTTCTGCTGCTTTAAAGCGGTAGTTGTAACACCGAAACCAAGCGGTTTGGTAAGAACCAGCAGATCACCGGCGCACGCACCGCTTTTTTTCATCATATGTTTGATATTTACAAAACCAAGCACAATAAGTCCGTACTTCGGTTCCTCATCCACGATGGTATGTCCTCCCGCTATTATAACGCCTGCTTCCATTGCTTTTTCCGCACCGCCTCGTAAAATTTCGCCTGCAACCTTAACGGGAAGCTTTGCAGGTATGGCCGCCACGTTAAGCGCTAAAAAGGGCCGTCCTCCCATGGCGTAAATATCCGACAGACTATTGGCAGCAGCAATTGCACCGTAATCATAAGGATCGTCCACAACAGGGGTAAAGAAATCCACCGTCGTGGCAAGTGCTCTATCCTCATCGATCCGCCAGACGGC
>QILZ01000060.1 GCA_003233545.1 Spirochaetales bacterium | reverse complement strand
GAAGGGTAATGAGTAAAACAACCACCTTTACAGGAAATGCAAGAATTACAATCAATAAAATTGCGGAAAAGTCGGGTGTTTCCAAGACTGCCGTATCTTTTGCATTTAATAATCCTTCACGGATATCAAAAGCCACAAGAGAGAAGATATTAAGGATAGCAGATGAATTCGGCTATATTCCCGATCCCGTTGCACGCACTCTCACTACGAGAAGAGTAGGTTCCATAGGCTTCCTGATCCCGCAGTCGATTCCGGTTGCTTTTAAGAATCCCTTTCTTTCGCAGGTGCTTCAGGGTATGGGAAGTGTATGCCAGAAGGAAGGATTTTCTCTTACCATAGTTCCGCCTTTAAAGGGATGTATCCTTAAGGGGATACGAAGTGCTGCTGTGGACGGGTTTGTTACCTTCGGCCTGGAAACGCATATGAAAATTGTCGAACTGATACGGCAGAGAAATGTCCCGCTTGTTGTTGTGGACGGGAAGCCTTCGGAAAGTATTCCGAGTATTAATACCGATGATCGAGGCGGTGCAAAAAAAATAATGGAATATGTCCTGTCTCTCGGACACCGGAAAATCACAATACTCTCTTTAAAAGCTGCAAGCAGGGTGGATCAGGAAAACTTTTCACAGGTACGCGACCTCCGGCTTAAGGGTTATGAGGATGCACTTGAAAGTTTCGGGTTAAGGATAGGCAGCAGAATGATCAGGGTTTTAAATTGTGAATGTTCAATGGCCGGAGGCAGAAAAGCTGCTGAGAAGATATTTTCCCTGAAAAAACAACCTACCGCAGTTGTCGCAATGAGCGATATAATTGCACTCGGTGCATTCGCTTACTGCAAAGAAAATAGTATTGCGGTTCCTGAGGATATTTCACTGGCAGGTTTCGACAATATACCCGAGGCTTCCCTTGTGTCTCCCGGGCTTACAACAGTATCTCAATCCGCTTTCGAAAAAGGGTTAAAGGCGGGGAGGATCCTTATCGATCTGCTGCACGGTAAAAAAACGGATCAATGTGTGGAATTCGATACGGACATTATAATACGCGATTCCATTGCAGAACCTTCGGCTTAAGATTCGTACCGCAGAATATTTTTACAGGCATGGTGATGCGCGATTTTGCAGACTGCCTGGATAAGTTATATTACAATTCAGGTTATGTTAAATCAGGATTATTTTATAATATTTTATCAATATTGTTTGATTAATATAGTTATATTTATTAAATTGCTGTAAGGAGGAACACATGAATAACAAGATGGATAATTCCGAATTAATCAAAACAGGATTAAGGCTTAAAGATTTAATCGGCTATTCTGATGGTTCGATAGTCAGTAAAATGCTTTTAGACAAAGATTCCGGTTCCGTAACCCTTTTTGCCTTTGATAAAGGACAGGGTTTAAGCGAACATAAGGCACCATTCGACGCCCTTGTTTACAACATAGAGGGAAGCTTGATTATTGGGATAGAAGATAACCGGTACGAACTTAAAAAAGGAGAGATTATTCTTCTGCCTGCTGACAGGATGCATTCCTTAAAAAGTGTCGAAGCATCAAAAATAATGCTTATTATGATAAAATCGGCATAGAACAGCTTTAATAATTCTCCTTGATAACTATACAACCTTAAGGTTACAATTATCCTTGTATTACTGATTAAGTACTTTTTAATAAAAGCGCTGCAACAGGGGGTTGCAATTGGCCCTATTTTGACCTTATGTCCAAAAGTGATTATAGTAGTCATCATCCGGAGTAACCCTGTGTTTACTATATATTATTGTCTAAAAACCATTCAAGTGAACAAACCGTACAGCCTGCATGTATTTGATAGCTTTCTTTTTTATCAAGAGGCACAATAACATACGATTGTTTTATCCCCAGATCTTCTAAGGCTGTATAAAAATGCGTGGTAAGTTTCGGAGATGTTGAAGCTTTAAATTCTACTGCTATCTTCTTAATACCCTTTTCTAAAATCATATCAATTTCTGCCCCGGCAGCAGTTCTGTAAAAATATTTATTCCAGCTAAAATATTTCGTTGATACCTGCTCGACAGCATAAGATTCCCAGGAGCTTCCAAATACCGGATGCCCAAGTAAATCATTGTAAGTTTCTATACCAAGAAGACTGTGCAGAATACCGCTGTCCCTTATATAGACTTTTGGGCTTTTAATGAGTCTCTTTTTAATATTTACAAAGTATGGAGAAAGCGACCTAGCCATATATGTGTTTACAAGAATATCCAGATGGGTTTTAACCGTAGGATGAGATATTCCAAGTGATGCTGCCAGCTTGGAACTATTAAATATCTGCCCGCTGTTGTGAGCCAGCATAATCATAAGCCTGCGGATAACCAGAGGATTATTCTTAAACCCTAGCGATGGAATGTCTCTCTCCAGGAAGGTTCTTATGAAATTCTCCCTCCACAACATACTCTGCTCATTCGTTTTTACAAGAAAACTATCAGGGAACCCCCCTCGAAGCCAATGTTTAAAAAGATTACTCTTAGGTATTTCCTCAATAGTAAAAGGGGTGAGATCAAGATAGGCGATTCTGCCCGCAAGAGATTCCGAACTCTGTCTAAGCAATCCCGGAGAGGCAGATCCTAAAATCATAAAGCGGCCATTCACTCTGTTTTTATCAATCACACTTCGCAGTACTTTAAATATTTCAGGGTATCGCTGTATTTCATCCAAACATATCAATTTGCCCATGTTTAAGTGAAAAAATAACTCCGGATCGCTCAATTTATTAAGATCAGAATTACGTTCAAGATCAAGATATACTACAGAAGGAATATGTTCCAGCATATGTTTTGCAAGTGTAGATTTCCCGCATTGCCTTGGCCCGAGAATAGCAGTTACAGGGAATTGCTTTAACCTTATATCCAGCTCCTTCCGGAGCAATCTTTTCAGATAGATTTGCATAGTAATAATAATACACTAATAATTCATTAAATACAAGTTTTTATGCTGTATTTTGTAAATTAGGTTTTCAATTTACATGGT
>QILZ01000409.1 GCA_003233545.1 Spirochaetales bacterium | reverse complement strand
TATCATATATGCCAAATCCTATTACCCTTTTATCAGGAATACTCTTAAGGCCGGGATTCTGCCGGACCATCTCGCTTAAGAAAAAAAGCAGTCTCTCTGTTTCGTACTGAATTAACAGTTTATTCTTTGTCCTCTCTCCGCGGATAATGAGCACAAAGAGAGTACCGATTACAAAAAACAGCACAATGAGAAGAAAGTAAACAAAGGATTCTCCCCGTTTTTTAATTCGCTCCTCCCGCAGGGATTTATCTCTCCTACTCATATGTAAGAGCCTCTACAGGCTGTAATCCGGAAGCCTTTACAGCGGGATAAAAACCGAAGAATATCCCCACACCGCCGGAGAAAAGAACTGCGAGCAGAAAAGCACTGAACTGCGGGGCGAAAAGCCATTTTAATAGTACGGTTATGATATAACTCAGACCGGTCCCAAGAGAAATTCCGATAAGCCCTCCAAACAGGGTCAGTACAACAGCTTCTACAAGAAATTGTCCTCTGATAACCCTCGGAGTGGCACCGAGAGCTTTACGTATTCCTATTTCCCTGGTTCTCTCTGCAACGGATACGAGCATGATATTCATAATACCGATACCCCCGACTAAAAGAGATATTGCTGCAATACCCGTCAGGAAAAGATTTAAGGTTTTTGTAATACCGGTATAAATACCTGCAATCGTTGCAGGAGAAATAACCCGGTACGAATCCGCATTACCTGTTAGTTTAAACAGGTAATCTTCTATCTTCCCGGACACGATAAGAACATCCGTGCCCTTCTCTGTACCGACAACATAATTCCGAACCCTCTTTATCCTCTTTAAACGCTGGTTGTATGTGTTCCTCGGTACATAAACCGCTGCATCAAAATCCATTCTCATGCTTGCTGTCCTTGTTTTCATAACGCCTATCACCCTGAAGCTCTTTGCCTGTTTCCTGTAGATACGTATGTATTTTCCGAGGGCATCTCCGCCGGGAAAGAGTTTCGACGCCGCCTCCGCACCAAGAACCACAACCGATTTTCTCCGGGCATTATCATCTTCTGTTATAAAGTTCCCGTTTTCGACCTCGTAATCGAAGACATCCGTAAAATCAACTGTTACAGCCATTACATTTGCCTGGTAAGAATCACGCCCATGTTTAAGAAGCATCGGGGTCTGGTTAATGGGAATAACATCTTTTATTCCCTCGACATTATTTTTAAGCTTACCGGCAAGTTCTGGTGTAAACAATCTGCGTGCTTCACTGTCATTCCCGCGTGGAAATATATTGATTGTCTCAAGGCCCATACTGGAAACCTGTTTCTGTATACTCACAGTGGCACTTCTTCCGAGGGTTGTTATCGTTATTATAGATGCCACTCCTATCACTATACCGAGAATCGACAGAAAGGTTCTGAGCTTATTGCTGCCGAAATCTTTAAACGCAAGTTTAATGTTTTCGAAAAACATACTTTATCTCCGTTTTTAAAAAAATCATCTATCAGTCTATGCAGGTAATTATACCGTCTCTTATATGCACCGTTTTTCTTGCCAGGGCTCCGACCTCCGGGTCATGAGTTACAATAATAACGGTTTTCCCGTTATTATTGATTTTATTAAACATCTCGAGAATGGAACTCCCTGTCTCCGTATCGAGATTTCCGGTAGGCTCATCCGCAAGGATAATCGATGGGTCTGTTACCAGTGCCCTGGCAATTGCCACTCTCTGACGCTGCCCGCCGGACAGCTCTGTCGGCCGGTGGGTTAACCTGTCCGATAAGCCGACACTTTTCAGTGCTTCTTCCGCCCTTTCCCTTCTTTTCTTTACGGGAACATGAGCGTACATCAGAGGCGTCATAACGTTCTCGAGAATCGATATTCTGGAAAGCAGATTAAACTGCTGAAAAACAAACCCTACTTTTCTATTACGTATGAGGGCAAGTGTTTCTTCGTTTAATTCGGAAACATCTTCCCCCTCCAGATAGATCTTCCCCGATGTCGGAATATCAAGACAGCCTATGAGATGCATCAATGTGGTTTTTCCCGATCCCGAAGGTCCCATAATAGATAGAAATTCTCCGCTCTCTATTTTAAGAGTAATACCGCGAAGCGCCTTAATAACAGCTTTACCCAGAATATAATCCTTTTTAACATTGGCTATTTTTATTATTGTGTCACCCGCTGTCATCTATTGCAACCTCACCTGGTACTGCCGCCCTGTCTGCTGCTCCCGGAGCCTCCCCCCGGAGGTCTCCGGCCGGGGCGCCTCTGCGGAAAGCCGAATATGGAAAGAGGGTTATTCATTTTAGACTGTTTCTTTTTCCCCTCAAAACGCGCTTTAAGCTCGACGGCAGAGAATACTCTGTCCCCTTCCGACAAACCGGAAAGTATTTTTACTTCCCTTTCGTTGTACGGAACTGTCTCCACTCTTACAGGCCGCAGCCGGCTGCTCTTCTCCATGGAACTGCCGCTACCTGAACCTGCTTCGGGCGCTTTAAAAACAAGCTTCCTGCTGCCGCGTTCCATAATTGCATTTTTATTTACCACGAGTATTTTCTCTTCCTTCTTAACAACAATCTCCGCTGTAAAGGAATAACCGGGATGAATATCTTCAGGCGGATTTTGTATAACGATTTCCGTGTCGAGTACCGCTATACCCTCGTTTGTTACCTTGCCCTCTATCGGTATATCTTCCACTCTGCCGGTAACCTTCTCATCCGGAAGGGCATCAAAATTAAAAAGGACATTCTGCCCTTCTTTTACCAGGGGAGCATCGAGTTCATCCACTTCTACAACCGCCTTAAGAGAAGAGATATTTATAATTCGTACCTGTGTATCCTTACTGCCTGCATTTATATAATCTCCTTCTTCGATATTCACAGCGGAAACCAGCCCTGAAATCGAAGCATACAGCTTTCTGTATTCCAGGGCCTTCTCTTTTAGCTGCTTTTCCCGATATCCCGTTTGGCGCCCGCCGCTTTTTTCTGCGCAATATCATACTCGACCTTTTTTAAATCATAAAGCTGCTGTGTATTATCAAGCTCTGCAAGAAGAGTGCCTGCTTTAATATAATCTCCTTCGTGCACATACACATGCGAAACAATCCCGCTTACATGAAAACTTAGATCTTCCGCCTCTATAGGTTCGATATTTCCCGATACTTCCACGGTTTCTCTGTACTTTACACTCTTTACAGTATAAACGGTAAGTTGTATATCATTATCCTTTTTCTGCTTTTCCCTGATAAAAAAATAATAGGAAGCTCCTCCGACGGCTATAAAAATAAGAGGAATAATAATCCACCATATTATGCGTTTACCTCTCCTGTCATTCTTTATCATCAGATCCTCCCGTTAAGATCAGGCTCTTGATTTCTTCCGAAGTAATCATCCTGTCCAGAAGAAGCAGCTTTTTATCGTAGGAAAGACTGGCAGCCTGCCATCCGGCATCTTTAAGATCCTCCGAAGATATCATGCCATTTCCATACTGAGTTTCAGCTTCCCTTAGCTGCAGCTTTGCAATTTCCATATCTTCTTTAAGACTGATCATTCTGTTTCCCAGATCTTTAATATCCATTCTGAGTTTCTCGATGGCAGAACTGTAATTCTCCTTGAGAATATTAAGTTCCAGCCTGTCACTCCTGATATTATTCTTAATAACAGCTGCATCTATTCTCTTTGCCCTGTCATCCGGCAATGACCAGGTGATACCTGCAGTTAAATAGAGTGTTTTCGAATCCGGACTGCTTCCGAGAGTAGCAGAAACAGAAAAATTGTTAAAAATTCCCTCGAAAGTTCCCGAAATATCTGTTTCCGCGGCTCCCATGCCGGATATACCGGTTCTACTGCTGCTCGTCCTGGTAATCGAAGCACTTATCCGCTCTTTCAGTTCAGCCCTGTCGGATAAAAGGCGGAGACCGGAAAGATAAACATCGGGATTCAGGTTTACACTATCCGCAGAAGGCAGTTTTAAAATAACTTCCGGGATTTTCCCGGGCAGCGAATTAAAAGAACCGCCGATAAGGGTCTTAAGTCCTTCCCGTTCATAACCAATCGTTTCGGCAGCCCTTTCTTTCTGCCTTTTCAGCCGCATCACGTTGTACTTAAGCTGTTTGTACATTGAACTGTCCTTATCATAACTCTTAAGTTTTACAACATCATCGAATGCCTTCTGCGCATCCATTATCTGTATATCAATATCTTTTAGATT
>QILZ01000250.1 GCA_003233545.1 Spirochaetales bacterium | reverse complement strand
GTGTATGACAAGAACGGGAATATTCAGCGATTTTTATCCGTATTAAGAGATATTACTGAGAAGAGGGAGATTCAGGAACAGTACGACAGACTGTACAATGCAGTGGAGCAGAGTCCGGTCGGTGTTCTTATGCTGGATTCGAAATTCAGGGTTGTCTATGTAAATCCGTGGTTCGAGAGACTCTCCGGGTACCGCAGGGAGGAAATCACAGGAAAGAGATTAGCATTTTTAAGTTCGGGGTATCACTCCCCTGAATTCTTTAAAACTTACTGGGAAACCGTTGCACAGGGACAGGTATGGCGCGGCGAAATCAGGAATAAAAGAAAAAACGGAGAACTGTACTGGGTGGCTGTTACTACTCTGCCTTTAAAGAACGGCGAGAATGAGATTACGGGTTATATCGAATACGAATTCGATATAACCGAGAGAAAAAAACTGGAAGAGCAATTTCTGCAGGCTCAAAAACTGGAAACCGTGGGGAGGCTTGCAGGAGGCGTTGCACATGATTTTAATAACATGCTTACCGTCATTAACGGGTATGCGGAAGTCGCTTTAGCGGGTTTAAAGCCCGAAGATAAGTATTACAACTATTTTAAGCAGATTCAGGACGCAGGCAGGAGGTCCGAAAACATTGCACGCCAGCTTCTTGCATTCAGCAGGAAACAGATACTGAAACCTAAGATTTTAAATATTAATGAGGTTATAGACGGCCTGCAGAAGATATTGTTTAAACTTTTAGGTGAGGATATAAAATTGATAGTGAGTCCGGATGATAATGCCGGACTTGTAAAGGCGGATGTCGGTCAGCTCGAGCAGGTGCTTATGAATCTCTGCATAAATGCACGTGATGCCATGCCTGCCGGCGGAACACTTACCCTGGAAACAAAAAATGTTTATCTCGATGATGAGTATATTAAAATGCATCGGGGAGTTAAACCGGGAAAATACGTGATGCTTGCGGTAACAGATACCGGCATAGGGATGGACAGAGAAACCCTGGGGAAGGTTTTTGAACCCTTTTTTACAACAAAGCCGATGGGGATCGGTACGGGTCTGGGATTATCTACCGTATATGGTATTGTAAAACAGAGCGGCGGCAATATATGGGCGTACAGTGAACCGGATAAGGGAACCACTTTTAAAGTGTATCTGCCGCAGATGGATGCTGAAGAGGACTCTGACGACTTAGGAATTGTGGATAATAATAAACTCTTAAAAGGAACCGAAAAAATACTCGTTGTCGAGGATGATGTGTTTGTGCGTGAGATTACAACCGAAGGGCTTAAAGATTATGGTTATACCGTATTTCCCGCTTCCGGCGGGGAAGAAGCCGCGGGGATAGCCGGCAAAAATAAGGATATAGACCTCATTATAAGTGATGTTGTAATGCCCGGGATGGACGGCAGACAGGTTGTTGCCGTTTTACTGGAATACTGTCCGAATGCCGGGGTTCTCTATATGTCCGGATATACAAGCAATGTAATAGCCCATCACAACATTCTCGACAGGGGAGTAAACTTTATAGAGAAACCCTTTACGCCCCGGATGCTTGCCAGGAGAGTAAGGGAGATTCTCGATAAAAAAGTAAAATAAGTATTTTCACGGGAAGGAGTGTATGAACTTAAAAAAATCCGGTTCAAAAAAGCTTTTTATTCTGGATACCAATGTTCTGTTATTCGATCATACATCGATCTATAGTTTCGAAAATCATGATGTTGTAATACCGATGGTCGCCCTGGAGGAACTGGACAAGTTTAAAAGGGGCAATGATCATATAAACTATGAGGCACGCCAGTTTGTGCGGGAACTGGATGAGCTTACCGCAAAATCAAACAGGCTTTTCCATGAAGGAGTAGAGTTAGGAGACGGCAGGGGAAGGCTCTATATCTTTTATGAACAGAAGAGCTCCTCTAAGATCGATTCTATTCTAACCCTTAAAAAAGCTGATAACCAGATAATAGAGCTTGCAATTTATCTTAAGGAGAAGTTTCCCGAACGCAGTATTGTACTTGTAAGCAAGGATATAAACTTAAGGATGAAAGCCCTGGCCTTTAATATCGATGCGGAGGATTATCAGACCGGCAAGGTAGTCGATGTGGATAAACTCTACTCGGGAAAAAACACGGTTAACGGTGTGCCTGGGAAATTTATAGATGCCCTGTATAAAGAAGGGCATGTAGGCGGAGAGGGGCTGGACGGAAACGTTTCTCCGGTTGCCAATGAGTATTTTATTCTTAAGAACGAGAATAAAAGTGCGCTTGCCTATTATAATATGGAGACTAAAGAATTCGAAAGGGTGGAGAAAAAGAGCTATTACGGTATTCGCCCCAGGAATGCAGAACAGACCTTTTCGCTGGATGCCATGTCGAGGGACGATATTTCACTCGTAGCACTTACCGGTAAAGCAGGAACAGGGAAAACCCTTTTAGCCCTTGCTGCCGCTCTTGAACAGAGAGGAAAGTTTCGGCAGATATACCTTGCAAGGCCTGTTGTTCCCCTGGGAAACAGAGACTTAGGGTATCTGCCGGGAAATATAGAATCAAAACTTGATCCTTATATGCAGCCTCTTTATGATAATCTCAATGTAATAAAACATCAATTCGAGCAGGATTCAAAGGAGTACGAACAGATAGGCGAAATGCTGGCCAGTGAGAAATTATTTATTGCTCCTCTTGCCTATATAAGAGGCAGAAGCCTTTCTAAAATATTCTTTATCGTGGATGAGGCACAAAACCTGACGCCTCACGAGGTAAAAACGATTATTACACGTGCAGGGGATAATACAAAGGTGGTCTTTACAGGTGATATTTATCAGATAGATACTCCGTATCTGGATGCACATTCCAATGGTCTAACCTATTTAATAGATAAGATGCAGGGCCAGGAACTCTTTGCAACTGTAAATCTTATTAAAGGGGAACGCAGCAAGCTGGCGGAGATTGCGAGTAACCTGTTGTAGGTTTTAAGCTTATACTTATAAATTCACCGGATAACCTCTTGCCTAAAGGTTTTATAAGGGAATAAAATAGTATATACATT
>QILZ01000089.1 GCA_003233545.1 Spirochaetales bacterium | reverse complement strand
GGCCTCCCTCTGCAAACCCTCTGCCTGTTATCGATATATTCACATTGTCGAATTCATCTTTTTTCGCCTTTACATATGTTATGTATGTAACGGGAATATATTTATTCAGCTTAAATATCAGCTTATTCGGTCTGCCGATATTTCCTGCGGAATCTATTGCCGATACAATTAGTGCATATACACCATTATCGATATTACGATACGAAATACTTGTCTTCCTTGTAATGAGACGGGAAGGCGGAGATAAAAACTTTACTTTTACTTTATTAATATTTACATCTTTTAAACCGATGTACTGCAGCACATATGTATAGCCTTTAATAGTATCCTTCTTCGGCGGCTTCCATCCGATTTTAAATGTATTTGCCGTTAAAAATCCTTTTTCATCAACCTCGAGGCGTTCGAATGTTACAAGAGAAGGCGGAGCGGTATCTCTGATGTAGGAAACAGATGCAGGCTTCGACCAGTTGCCCGCATAATCCATGGCAGAAATACTAAAGGTCCACAGTCCGTCTTTATCCGCATAAAGAGTAATCGACTGTTTCTTATTGGAGGTTATCTTTAATACGCTTTTAACCAGATGTTTTGCTCCCGGATTCCATGAATAATCGATACCTGCAATTCCGGAAGAATCCTTCGGAAGAATCCATCTTATACGTAAATCACTCCTGTTGCTGACACTTCCGGGTTTAAAATTCTCTGCTACAATTTTCGGCGGGAGAACGGTTCTATCCGGCTCCAGGAAAAAAACCCTGTACTGTTTTCCTCTTTTATTCTCCCAGAATATATATAAAGTATTATTTAACAGCACAGGCCTTCCGAACGACGATTCTCCGGGAATTCTGCTTATATCGCGGTCCTCCCATCTGAATCCCCGTTTGCCTGCAATTATAATATGATCTTCACCCCGCCTGTTATCGAACCATAGAATAAAAGGTTCGTTTTTATAGATAATAATCTGCGGGAAATGACATGAGTTTAAACCCTCCGTAACCTTTTCCGGTTCTCCTGCCAGATTTCCCTGTTCATCCAGTCTGGAAAAGTAAATCTGAGGAGGCTGGTTCCTGTACTGGCGCTCCCACGTCATAAGAATTCTATTGCCGAAAACCTTTAAATTCGGCCTCTGATTGGAGAATTCATCCTGTTTCTGTAACTTACCGCCCTTATGCTCTTTAAATTCAAGAAGTTTTGCATCGCTCCATGTTCTTCCTCCGTTCCGGCTGATTTTAAGGTAAAGCTGGTACCGGTAATTTCGAATTGTTTCCGTTGTAACGGATTGAAACACGACATATTCGTTGCTCTTAAAGGATACATGGTAGGGCAAAAAGTTTATAAACAGTTTTTTTTCATTTACAAAGGGCCGGAAATTCGTCCAGCTTCTGCCGTCTGCAGAAACCGAATAGAATATCGATAGAGAATCGGCGGTTTCATGTGTAACAAACAGGATAAACCCTCCGTCCTGCTTTACAAATAATCTCGGTGCTACCGTTGTGGAGACAGCCTGTATATCGGCAAGAATCTTAAAATGTTCACCGCCATCTGCGGAAAAAAATATTCTTGTTATATTCTCATTAACTGCAACTGCAATATAAATCTCTCCCTTGCTGTTTACAGCTAAAGAACTGATAGGTGCCTGATTTCTTTCATAGACAAAAGGTCCGGCAAAACGCAGATGATTTTTCCATGATCTTTTCCCGGTTCTGGTACTGATAGACAGATAAACTTTACCTCCGCCGTTTTTAGAAGGTATAAATTCATGCCAGAGAACAGCGGCGGTGCTCCCGCCTACAGCGGAAATCGGAAATCTTGCTTCGGATGGAACAAATACTTTCGGCAGATCCCAGTAGATATCCTGTGCGTTTAATACTGTTAATAAAAAGAGGAAAGCAGATACGGCAGACAGAATTTTTATGTTTCGCATCAAATCTTCGCTTTTATCCTCCTTTGCAATTCAAGAAGCGGAGGATAACCCCTATTCCTCTTGTTTTTGAGCAGTCTCTCCACGATAACAAGTGCTTCGAAGTATTTTCCGGCCAGATATTTATCCTCTGCAATTTTATACTGTTCCTGCGCAATACCTGAAAGAACTGCCTGTACCGTACCCCCCGCTGCAATCTGAATTCTATCCTTTAAGCCGGCTGCCTTACGATTATCCGGATTCAATTCTATTGCCTTATTAAGCTGGGCTAGAGCCGAAGGAAAGAGATCCACCTGGTTTTTTATAACTATTCGATATGCCTCCGCATAGAGCCTGTTCGACTCTGCAATTTTTTTCGGGTCGGGAGGAGGTATTCTTATTTTAAGAGTAATTTCAAGATTGTATATAGCTCTCTTTAAACCCGGGTAGTCCGGTTTTATCTCCTCGATATCTTTAAGATCAGCATACGCTTCCTTCGGTTTAGTGCGGAAGTTCTTAACAGCATCATTAAAAAATTTGGTCAGTGAAATAGAAAAGTTTTCAGGATCACTCAATTCCTGTATTTTTAATGTCAACACCCTCGCTTCGCGGTTGTATGGAAATGAAAGCCGAACACGTTCAAGCTTATCCGTTGCGCTTTTCAGTTTTTTTAAAGCTTCCACCTTCCTGCCTTTTGACAGAAGTTCTTTTCCTCTTAAAAAATCTTCCGTTGCGAGGTTTATAAGCTGTGTCATTTCCGTATAGAGCGGATTATTGTCCGATATTTCACGTCCGGATTTAATAGAAAGAGCAGACCTGACAATGGTAAGCCAGTTCGTTATCTCCTGATTCTCTGCCGGATTCGTATCCGCCCATCTCGCCTTTGCTTTTAAGAAAGATGCTTCCGCCTTAACAAAATTTCCCAATCCGTAAAACTTCCTCCCCTCATTAATAAACCGCCGGACTTCACGGACCACAAACAGATTCTCCTGCTTTATGATTTCCCGGGAGAGTTCGGGCAGAGTTTTATCCAGTATATCCCTGATTTTACCGTTCTCTTCGTAGGTGAGAGACTTTTCAAATGCACGCCCGGATAATTTAAGATGCTCTTTGGCATTACTGAATTTTTCCGCTTTAAGTTCCGATT
>QILZ01000345.1 GCA_003233545.1 Spirochaetales bacterium | reverse complement strand
CATTTTATTAATTCCGGTCAGGTCAGGAAACTTCTGCGTGATGAAGAATTAAAAGATGAATATGTTACGGCACAGAAAATGAGTGCAAAGGCATTTATCAAAATTACTTCTTTTCAGAAAGGACTTAATAGATTATTAAAAATGAATATTGTAGGTGAAGAAGGAATATATAAACAAATTCAAACGGGGAATGATAAAATTGTCCAGGAATTTTTCGGTGATCTCAGGAGTACTTCGTATTATCTTACCAATAACTTTGACAGCTTTTTGAATCATTTTGTACGCTCTCTGGAAAGAGAAAGCGTAGTAATAAGAAAACAGATATTGTACCTGTTCCTTGCCCTTACACTTTTGGTTGGTCTGTTTACTGTGATTTTAACGATCGGATTTGCAAGGAGGATATCAGGCAGGCTGCAGAAGGTAGAAAATGCCTTTGAAAGAGTTTCAAAAGGAGATTTCTCGGTCAGGCTTGGTATTAAAACAAATGATGAATTCGGCTTATTGTCGAAGCATTTTAATTTATTCATAAAGGAATTAAAAAACAAAGTAGATAGTATCCTGGATTTATTTGAAGATGTAGGTGCCTCGATATCTATACAGTCTCAATTTCCGGATGTGTTCGGAATCATTGTAAAATCTGCTGTAAGGGATTCTAATGCCGATGGTGCGGTTATATATATAGAGGATAATAATCTTAAGATGTTTTCATTATCCGAAAACAATATAAGTTTTTTTGGAAAAGAGATAGAAGAGCAGAATAAGGTAAAACTTAACGAGAAGCTGGAATCCGGAGAGTTCGAAAAACTTGTAAAGCAGAAGTATTCATTATCCGGACAATATCGAGATCACAATATTCTTCTCATGGATGCCGGGAAAGAGGGTTTTAATTCCCTGGTGGTCATTCCCCTTGTAATTGCTAACGGACTTATAGGCAATTTCCTGTTTATTAAATCAGGCAAAGAAAATAGTTTTACCGACCTGGATTTTATTCATTTTACTTCTTTTGTTAAGTATGTTTCGCTTAGTATCGATAATTTTTTAAAATATAAAGAATTGTTAAAGAAAGGTGAAGCGGAGTATAAAGCTTTACAATCGCAGATTAATCCTCATTTTCTGTATAATGTATTAAATAATTTAATCGGTCTGAATCGATTAAAGAAGAATAAGGTTCTTGAACAGTCCATTTTTTCTTTAAAAGACATGCTTCGCTATACGCTCGAACAGGACATGTGGACTACTATTAAAAAGGAATTCGATTTTCTGGATAGGTACTGTAAGTTACAGAAGTTAAGATTTCAGGAAAGATTGGAATACGAAATAGATTATGATTCCGAATTGGCAGAGTTTAAAATACCAAAACTTATTCTGCAGCCAATAGTGGAAAATGCTGTTATACATGGTATAGAACCTCTGGATAGAACCGGAAAATTATCTGTTTCGGCAGAAAAGTTTAAATCAGGAAGGGATCAGGGTGTTAAGATACACATCTCTGATGACGGAACGGGCTTAAGTATTAATGGAAGGGATTCTACCGGCATCGGATTAAGTAACGTAAGGGAAAGATTAAACCTTGCATATCAAAATGTATCATTTACTATTGAAAGTAATAGAGAAACAGGAACCTCTGTTTTAATTAAAATTATAAGCAAAGGGAGTATCTTGTGACTATACTTATAGCTGATGATGAAAAGTTTGTTCGTTATAGTTTAATAAGTATGTTAAAAGAAATCGGGATTCCTGAAAAAAGTATTTTCAGTTCCGTAAATGGTGAGGATTTTATTAAGCAGTTAAAGCGGTACTCTCCCGACATTGCCTTTGTTGACATAAAAATGCCCAAGTTAAATGGTATAAGGGCAATTAAACGGGGCAGGAAAATATCTCCATATACCAGGTACTATATTCTTACATGTTATCCCCAGTTTGATTATGCAAAACAGGCTATAGATATCGGAGTATCCGGTTATATCCTTAAACCGGTAAGTCCCGGTGAATTAAACGATATAATCGACAAATATACGGATGTTAAAAGAATTCAGTATAAAAAAATAAATAACGAATTCGAAAATTATATTAATGCACTTTCCAATAAAACGATATCGATAGGGAGCGGTGAAGCAGCTTATATTGAAAGTCAGGAGTTTTGTGGAGTTATTATTTTTTTTGATAGTCATTCGGATGAACTTGAAAAGGCAAAAATGCAGGTTTTATTCTGTGAAAATCTAAGAAGGGCTGTCGAGCCTTTTTTAAGCAGAAATACTCATTTTGCATTTCTGACTTTAGAAAATGGTAACCTCAGCGCAGTCATCGGCTGGGAATCCACTGCGAATAAGAACGAAACGGATAACAGGAAAAGTATTATTTTAAAAAAGATCGTGGAATTTTCAAAGAAAATGAGTAATACCGAACTATCGATTACACTATTTGTAACATCTGTCTGCAAGGGGTATGTGAATTTTATGGAACAGGCGGAAAAGCTTAATTCTTTTTCTTATCTAAGAATAATAATGGGTCTGGGAAAGGTTTATTATCTTAAAGATATTTCAGAAACGGAAAGCAGATACAGTTTAAAAGAATTGGCAATTATGTTTGAGAATTTAACGGATAGTTATAACAGCGGAAATTATCTGTGGTTTTTAGAAACTGTAGAAAAAATCGAAAGTTTATTGATGTTTTCGAAGAGTATTCCGAATTATCCGGTTTTACGGGCAATAGGGGATTATTTAAGATTTTCCATAGGTCTGGCAGGTAATAATAGTGATGTACCATCGGCGTTCATTAAAAATTTAAAAAGTTTCGGGGCAGCTTTACTTTATAAGAAAGGTAACAGGCGAACCTTGCAGGAAGGAATTATCAGTCATGTTAAAAATTATGTAAAAGAGAACTATATGAGTGCGCCAAGCAAAGCTAATATAAACAAGCTGGATAATCCAGCACGTGTAACGGCTAACCACCGGCACGAAACTGAACTATGAGCATGAGGAGGTAACGAATCATGCGAAGCCATAGGAAGGGCAGTTTGTCAGCCACAACGCAAGTGAAGGTACCCAGCCCCGAAATTATCCTTATTGCATTGGGTCAAGGGTTTCATATCCTGGAAACCAATATCAGGACACTCGTTAAAGGTGAGAGTGTAACCGACGTGCCGGGGTCTAAGTCCGTGGCGGGCAAACGAACTGTTTATACTGGAACTTGGGAGAACCGAAGCGTTCCAAAAGAAAGCTTCCGAGAAACCGAAGAGGTAACGAGGAAGTATGACGATTCGGTAGTCGGACTGACTCATAGTAGAGGAGTAGACAGGGTAATGCCTGTTGAGTCTAAAAGTTTAAGGACACTCGAAGGGGTCAGCAGTCTAATGCAGAGAGGTAAGGACTGTAATGCCATACACTGATATGGGAAAAACATGGCAGAAATTATCACTCATATCCGGTCATGCCCGAAGAGACCCTGATTTTCAGTTTACGAGCCTTGCTCACTTACTGAATGTCGAATATCTAAGGGATTGCTACAAAAGCCTGAACAGGAATAAGGCGGTAGGAATTGATAACGTAAGCTGGGAAGCATACGGCAGGAATTTGGATGAAAATCTGGTGTTGTTAGTCTCAAGGTTGAAGCGCAAGAAATATAAGCCGATACCAGCGAGGCGAGTATACATTCCGAAAAGCGAGACAGGAAAACGCCCATTAGGAATATCGGCTCTGGAGAACAAGATAGTAGAACGTGGGATCACGTGGATACTGGAAAATATATATGAGCAGGATTTTCTGAAATGTTCATATGGGTTTCGTCCGAATAGGAATGGACATCAAGCATTAAAAGAATTGAATGATTTGATAATGTTCCATCCGGTAAACCACATTGTAGAAGCAGACATAAAGGGATTTTTTGATAATGTGTCGCATGAGAAGCTGATGGAGTTTATGCGTATAAGAATAAAAGATACGACACTGTTAAATCTGATAAAGAAATTCCTGAAAGCGGGCTATATCGATGATGGTGTATTGATCAAACCGGAAGCCGGAACGACTCAGGGTAGTATTCTTAGCCCGATGCTGGCTAACATCTTTCTGCACTATGTATTGGATATATGGTTTAAAACGACGGTTAAAAACCATGTAAAAGGGTTCTGTGAAATCATTAGATATGCAGATGACTTTGTTTGTGTAGTTCGCTATGCAGATGACGCTAAACGCATAGAGCGAGGGTTGCGTAACAGGTTCAACAAATATGGACTGGAATTACATCCGACAAAAAGCCGGAATATAAGTTTCGGACGATATGAACGGGAAAACGCTAAAGCTCAGAATAGACGAGTAAATACGTTCGACTTTCTGGGTTTTACTCACTACTGTGACAAATCAAGAAAAGGTAACTTCAAAGTTGGACGTAAGACCAGTCGCAGGAAATACGCCGCAAAATGTAAAGAAATGAATGCGTGGCTTAAGGCGATAAGAAATCAGGTTAAAACTAAAGAATGGTGGAAAATCCTGACAGCAAAGCTGCGGGGACATTTTCAGTACTATGGAGTAAGTG
Source organism: Spirochaetales bacterium (assembly GCA_003233545.1). Classification (GTDB taxonomy): domain Bacteria; phylum Spirochaetota; class Spirochaetia; order SZUA-6; family SZUA-6; genus SZUA-6. Next base: position 292 of record QILZ01000345.1, on the reverse strand, counting down.
AGAACTATGAGGGTATTGTAAGGTTCTATAAGTATACCATTAAAATGGTACGAAAATGGATGAACCGACGCAGTCAGAAGCGGAAAATGAGTTGGAAAAGATTTACAGAATATCTTGAGCACTATCCGTTGCCAAAACCGAAAATTGCACATAGCTTTTACGTGTCACCTGATAGGTGAGTTGGGCTGAAGAGCCGGATGTGGGAAATCCACAAGTCCGGTTCTGTGAGGGGCATTGAAACTCCTCATTGTATATTTACTAAAGAAGGAGTCATATTATGTCTACTCGACAA
>QILZ01000134.1 GCA_003233545.1 Spirochaetales bacterium | reverse complement strand
GATACGATCCTCCAGCTTTTCCAGATAATACGCAATATACTTTTTTGAAAGTTTATCTTTATCCATTGTAATAAGCATTAAATAAATCCCTTCAGATTAAAAAGAGTATATGGACCGCTTTTCTTTAAATTATCATTATCCTTTTAAAGAACCTTCCATTAAACCCTGAATAAAGTATCTCTGGAATATCATAAACCGGCTGCACCCGCTATTAAAGCTGATTCCTCCAGCTCTGTCGGTATCACCGTACATGATAAAAAGGGGAATGGGCATGTAAACAGCGGTATACGGCAGAATAAGCCCTAGATTGGTGTTTGTTATTCTAAATGTTGTTTCGAACATAAAAATGGGTATTACGGTTATAATAAGTGGTATCGAAACGATGAAGGATATAAAAAATAATCCTTGCCAGACCAAAGCTTGCAAGAGAACCAAGTGAGAGTATTAACAGCACCGATACCGAAGTAACAACAACGCTGTTTCTGAAAAAACTAAAAAAATCCGAAGCCAGGTTTGTAAATATATACTTATAATGGATAAATGTTAAATTATGCGGAATTATTGAAACGGGAACTTTATATATCTCCTTATCCGTTTTCAGAGAAGTAAAAATAGTCTGAAATATCGGCACAAGAAATAGAATTAATACCAGAAAAATGAAAAAACTAAGAATAAATGTATTTATTTTATTACGCTTTACCATAGTCTTAAGCCTTTTCGCTCCTGTTAATAAAAAAGTTTACCGCAAAAAGAAAAACAATTATTAACGACATCAGATATCCCATTGCAGAACCTATTCCCAGATCATAGTATAAAAAAGCCGATTTCCATGTAGCTACATATAAAGTAAGTGTGGCTTTTGCAGGTCCCCCTGCATTTTGCGGTGAAAGCGTCCCTGTCATGGCAACAACCTGAGCAAACAGTTTTATCGATGTAACAATGGCAAGGATTCCCACAACCATATACGTTTCTTTAAGGTTAGGAAGAATGATTCCTGTGATTCTGCGCCATCCGTTGGCACCGTCTATTATGGATGCCTCGATAACCGACCGGGGAACAGCCTGTATTCCGGATAAAAAGAGAAGGCCTATAAATCCAACCCTCCACCATATCGTAACGAGTAAAATCATGTTCATAGCCGTAGATGTATCATTCATCCAATCACGGGCAAGATTCGGCAATCCAAGATAATCCTTAAAAATACTGTTTACTATACCCCACTGAGGATTTAACATAAACAGGAACATAAAAGAGGACATGGAAATGGGAATAACCATTGGTATAAAGAGGATCACTTTTGATAGTTTTCCAGTAATCATATCATAACGGGAAAAAATCAGGCCGACAAAAAAACCGAGAATAAAAATTATCGGAATATATACACCTGCAAAATAAAATGTATTTATAAGAGCTTTTCTAAAGGTAGCGTCTTTTAATACCTTTACATAATTATGTAATCCGACAAATACAGGTTTACTGTCATAGACAAAATTATACTTTTGAAACGATAGAATAAAGGTATGGATAATAGGATATATCATCAACAACAGAAGAAACAGAAACGCGGGAAGGACAAACATCCATCCGTCTATATTATCTCTCATAATAATCGCTTTTCTTCTTGTCATTGTGCCTTCCTTAACAGAAAGGTGAAACCTCCCGTTGTTTTAAGGAGGTCCCACCTTATATAATACATGAATAACTATTATTTCACAACAGTTAAGTTCAGCTGACTTGCCTGCTTTGCAAGTTTATCCGCTGCCTGCTGAGCTGTTATATTTGAGCTGACCAATTCCTGTTCGATCTCCCAGATATAACTATTAAGCTTTGATCCTTCGACCCAGGCATGGTCTCCCACTGTCTTAGGATTTGCCATCCACTTCTGGACCTCGGTAAAATCAGAACTCAGGCCTTCGAAATTGCGTTTTAAACTCGGGAGTTTACCATACTTTTCCGCACCGAATTTGGAAAAATCCTTGCTTAAAACCTGTTCCCTCATGAACCCGTAAACTGCATCTTTAACCTTTGTACCCTTCGGTATGTAACTATAGTGCGCATAGATGTACGAACCGTTCTGTTCCTCTCCCGGAAAAGGCAGAAGAATAGCATCGTTACCAAGTACGGATTTTGCCTCGATCGCTCTTGAAGCAGCTTCGAATATAATGGCAACGGTACCGGCCTTTAAACCCGACCGCCCTGCATTGGTGTCGGTAATTGTACCCTTTGTTCCGTATCCGTCCATGGTAACCCTTTTAATAAAGGAAAAGACCTTTGTAATTTCGGGTGCTTTCATATTCGGTGACCCGTCATTATTGTAAGCCTTTCCTCCCAAATCGTTAACAGCACAGAACAACTGCTGATCTCCGAAATTCGTAAAGTTCCAGGAAAAACCGTACACATCCTTAACAGGGCCGCTTCCCTTTGTGGTTTTTTTGGCAAACTCATACAAATCATTCAGAGTTTTCGGTTTAGCCGGATTTGAAGCTGTTCCGAGTCCCGCTTCCACCATGAGTTTGCGGTTCGCTTCGAGAGACATAGCCTCCACCATAAAAGGTAATGCATAGTAGTTATCCCCGCGTTTTGTTAACTCGACAACATGGGTAAGAAAATGATCACGTGTAAAATTACCCTTATAAAAATCGTTCCATGGCACCAGCAGGTTCTTAAATGCCAATTTTGCCACCTGTACAGCGGCTCCGCCCAATGCAAGATCCACATCCACATTCCCGGCCGACCAATTCAGCATATAATTATTCAGGGAATTATCCGCATTGGCGGATACTTTCATCGTAATGTTCGGATGATCCGCCATAAATTTCTTGGCGGAAGCTTCTACCGGAAACTTTTTTAAAATCCATCCCATGGCTTCCACATGTACCGTTAATTTCGCCTTGGTCCAATCCTTACTTACCTTCTCCTGTTTTCCTCCGGCAAAGGCGGAAAAGCCGAAAACCAACAGAATAGCAAGGGCAACAAAAACAAGTTTTTTCATAAAGACCTCCCTAAAAGATTTTTTAACCGTACCGGTTAAATATATTAAGAAATATATATTTTTATTATAAAGTCGTATTTTTTACATGCCTGTGTTATTGTGTTTTTTTTCTTAACTATTGTGCTTTTAGACCGGTTATCTTTTTAATTATCAGTGTTCCGCCGCGGCTTTGTTCCTGTATTCCGAAGGTGTAATTCCCTCCGTTTTTTTAAACAGCGAGCTGAAATAATTCGAATCCTGATAACCTACTTCGTATGCTATACTCGTAATACTCATATCGGAATCCAGAAGTAATTCTTTGGCCTTCTG
>QILZ01000370.1 GCA_003233545.1 Spirochaetales bacterium | reverse complement strand
TGATCATTACCGGAAAAGCCGACCAGTTAAGAAGCGGAATGTCTGTCGGTCCGTCACCTATGGCTATCGTATCCTCCGGGCTAAAACCCATGGAGATGACCGCATTAAGTTTATCGGCCGGTTTTAATGTCCTGTACTCGATGCCGGAAATTGTCCCGTCTTTAAAAATAAACCTGTTGGCTACTACATCGGAGAAACACTTAATAATATCTGATTTCTGCAATACGGCTCTGCATAAATTTTCCGTACCGCAGGAAATCAGAACCTGTTTATGACCGGCGCGTTGTAATGCCTTTACAGTATTTCTGTCCTCTAAAGATATCCGTCCGGCCAATTCTTCGGTAACCCTTTCTATGATATCTTTATTTGTTCCCTTTGCCGCCCATAGATAGAAAGGTTTAAAGTAGTGACCTATCCATCCTTTCATATCCGCATATATGATTGCCCTGGTAAATAGTCCCTTAAGGTTTAAGATATACTTGGGCATTTCTTCAACTATACAGGATAAAAGACTCTGCTCGCTGTCGTGCGGTGTCAATGGTAAAATCGTACCGTCAAAATCCCATACTATATTCATATAAGAGTAATATCTCACCCGTATCCCGGGTTCTTGTCAATATATTTTCTTGACTATTTAAAAGAAAAGATATTAATTTAGAGCCTATGAAAAATATAAACTTTCTTTCCGCTGTAATTCTATTAATAGCAGGTAGTTTCCTGATTTCCTGCAGCGTGCGGGAGAATATATATCTAAACAGGGACGGTTCCGGTACGGTATCTTCAAGAATAGAGGTAAAACAGATTCTCGCCAATTACTTTTCTAATCTTGCAGAGGTTGCCGGGGATTCTAAAGAACTTCTGGACGGGAAACTTTTTGATACTGAAGAGATAAAAGCCGAAATAAGAAAACAGCCCGGTGTAAAGGTAAAAAGTATAAAGACATCGGGGGAAAATATACTTACAACGGAACTTGAATTCAGAGATATTTCAAAAGTGTTTAAAAATGAAAAAGATGCAGCCGCTGTAAATGTGGTAAGTTTAAAGGATGTCGGCAGGAATAAAGTATTTAGATTTCATCTCGATAAAAAGAATTTTAAACAGCTCTCCATACTGATACCCGTTCTTTCAAATCCGATTATAGAGAGTCTCGGCCCTCAGGAGGATGATTCTACAACAGAGGCCGAGTATCTTGATATGATGTCCTTTGCCCTCGGAAAAGATGGCCCGAAGGCGGTTAAAAATTCCATGGTAAAGGTGATCGTTCATATTAACGGAAAACTGATTTCCCAAAAAGGGGGGGAAGTATCCGGGAATGTCGTTACCTTTTCGATACCCCTTTTAAAACTCCTGCTTCTGAATAAACCATTGGATTACTCTATTACCTTTAATTAGATGGTGCCTGGAGAATCCGCAGGCGGATAAGAGTTTGCCCCAGAGACGACTCGAACGTCCGACCTCCGGTTTAGGAAACCGCTGCTCTATCCTGCTGAGCTACTGGGGCAGTACCGGGTAGATATCCTATCTTCATTTTTCCGTCCTGTCAATCTCAAATAGTACGGACTTACTTGATTGCCGGACTATAAATGTAGTACATTCACCGTGTGGAACATACGAGCCGTGTTGATTTCTTTCTTGCTGTTATTGTAGTTTTTATTATCGGTCTCATCCTTAAGCTGGCGGAGCATGTCATTATTTTAATGCTTCTCTCCTTTTTGCTTGCCTATATAATGGAGCCTGTTGTCGCTCTTTTAAGGAAAATCGGGCTTGCATTATGGCTTTCGGTGCTTATTACATCGATACTCTTTTTATTCGTATTTATCGGTTTCGGAACGGCAATTTACGGGAGTGTCGTGGAGTTCATTCTTTCATTACCGAAATATGTCGAGAAACTGACTTCGGTTATAATGGATCTGGTATCCAGAGTCGAATCCTTCTCCGGGGGAAGGTTCAGGTTAAATATTATAAAGGGGCTTCAGGAAATACCGGTAGCTTCGATTACACTTAATGCTGCTAGGTCTGTTGTCTCGCATATAGTACAATTTTCACTTATCTTTCTTTTTGCCGTTTTATTTGTGTACGGCAAACATGGGTTTCAGAAGAAACTGATGATGGTGTTTTCAAAGAAAAAAGGGAGATGGGTCCCTGTAGTCTTAAACAGAATCGATAAAGAACTCAGAAAATATATAGCTTTAAAAACCGCGATAAGCCTGACCACGGGCACTATAGCCGGAGTTGTTCTCTCTCTGTTTCATGTTCAGTTTGCTATTGTCCTGGGATTTACCACTTTTCTCCTTAACTATATACCGAATATCGGTTCGATAATTGCGACATTTATACCCTTTTTTATTGCTCTTGCCCAATTCGGCTTAACGGCAGAACCGTTGTGGATCTTTTTATCTCTCAGCCTGGTGCAGACGGTCATAGGCAGCATACTCGATCCTAAACTAATGGGCAATACTATGAATCTCTCCCTGTTTGTAGTATTTTTCTCATTGCTCTTCTGGGGATGGATGTGGGGGCCTGCGGGAGTACTGCTTGCCGTTCCCATGACAACATCGATAAAAATAATACTGGAAAATGTACCCGCTACCGCTCACTTAGGTATTCTTTTAGAACCTGCTTCAAAAAAGAAGAGATTTTAATAATCAAACGGGTTTACCCTGTTTCCCCACTTATCTCTGGCTTTAACAAGATTTCGCTTTTCCTCTTCAAGTGTGGATAGAACTACTTCAGGAGTGTCGGAAACTTTTGTTTTGTATATTTCCAGTATCCTGTCTATCTTGTTGATGTTTTCAGGGACTCTTAAGCTGAATTGTTCTATATATTCTTCCTTTGAATACTCTTTATCGACAACTTTCTTAAAAAGCCTTCTTAGATCCTCGTATTCCGGTATAAAACCTGTCGGGCTTTTAACTGCCTCTGCATCCCCGTGGACTCGCAGTTCCATCCATTTAAGCCATACCCTTTTATCCTGCCTTGTATTAAGGAAATTCCCTTTATCGTCCTTTAGAAAGTAATTTACGGCAAAGATCAGAGGCGGATTGTCGATACTGCTGCCGAAATCCAGGTTATTCTGAAT
>QILZ01000247.1 GCA_003233545.1 Spirochaetales bacterium | reverse complement strand
GTATAAAGGCCGCCTGTTATTTTACCATAATAACGGGACACCGGGCTCTCATCCCCGAATAAACTGCCTATTTTTTTCTCCTCCTCGAGGATAATCTTATCGAGAATATCGAGGGCGGTTATGATATTCTCCTTCTGCCTGTTGAAATTCCGCAGAAAATCCTTTACCTTTCCCTTTCCGTACCTTAAATCTTCAATGGACATTAATGTAAAATCCGCAGTATCATCCTGCAGTATAAATTCGATCTCCCTTCTAAAGCCTTCGATACGCTCGTGCACATTGGAAAGTGATTCACTAAGCTCTTTTATTTTCCTGATCGATTCTTCGTGCATCCTCTCTGTCTGTTCCGCTTCGCTCCCGGAAAAAATAACTTCTCCTGCGCCTTCACTGCCGATTTCAAGTTCGTCGACCTTCCTCTGCCACATATCAATAGAAGCATGAATATCATTTCCCCCGCTGCCGAATTTATCCTTTAAAACAGATATTAAGGAATCCAGCCGGCTTTTCATCCGGGACTTCTCATCTAGCCTGGAACGGTACTCATCACTGTCCGCAGTATGAGAAGAATTAAGGATGTTCCGTATCTCGTCTTCGTACTTTCTTATTCTTAACCCGGTTGTATTCATGTCCCTGCGAATCTCTTCCGCCCGTTCTTTTAACGAAGAACCTGCTGCTTTCAGCCCGGACAATTCGTTTCCCGCAGTATCTATCCTTGATTTAAGTTCCGCCAGAAAAATACGGATATCATTACTGCCTGATCCCCTTATCCCAAGGGCTGCTGCTTTGTTTACGAGCATTTTCTCTGCTTTATTTAACCCTCCCCTTGTATTTAAATAAATCAGGCAGGCAACAGTCAGGATAATAACAGCGATGCCTGTTACAGCAAATGCAATGTAGAAAAAGAGAGACGGCTGCGCAATAGTACCGGCCATGGAAAGCAGCACTAAAACAGCGGAAACAAGAAGGGCAGTAAATACAAACCGTTTACCCGCATTCTGAGATTCCAGCCTCCCGGATAATAAATCACACCTGCCGATAAGCGGCTTTAAAGTCTCATCCGCCCGGGCTGCCGTATTTTCCAGCTGTTTAAGTTTTATGTCCAGGCCTTCATGATTACTCTCATTAAGCCCGCGTTTATTCTCTATTTCCTTTAACCTGGTTTTTAATTCTTCTATCCTTTCTTTATCACTCTTAATAAGATTTTCCAGCTGTTTAAGCTTATTATAATTTTCGCTGTTAAACTGTCTAAAATCCTCGTATTTTTTTAGTATTCGCTTAAATTCTATAAGGTTCTCACTGTACTTTTTAAAATCCTGTCGCTTTTTTGCGATATTAAGCTGCTTTATTTTTCCGGTAAGAAAGGCTTCCTCTTCCCGCACTTTTACAAGCTCTTCCTCCAGTTTACCGTATCCCTTATCCTCCGAAACTTTAAGGAAATCCGAAGCCTCCTTAAGAAAAACCTCCGCCCTGGCAAGCCTGTCCTTAATCCGTTTACTCTCCTGCTTATTCTCCACCTCGAGTGTAGGCGTAAGCTTCCCGATTTTCTTTAGTTTTTCTTTTATCTTTGTAATTCTATTCTTACGTAATCCTGTAAGCCGTTCGGTTATATCCGTATAAAAATCACCCTCACCGGAAATCGATAAATCACTGTTCCTTATCACAAAGAGGTTAAAAAAAGACCGGGGAGATATATTAAGATCTTCGGAAAGATTGCCGCTGTCGGGAAATTGCTTCGTCTTATTACCGGAAAACCGGACATTTACACTGCCTGCCGGTTTTTCATTTACCCTCTCTATGCCTTTAATGCTTCGAAAACCCTTAGGGAAAAGCATTTTTATTAAAGCTTCTATTGTAAGCGTTTTTCCGTCTTCGTTCTCTCCCCAGAAGAGATTAAACATTCCGGGCTTAAAGGTTTCCGAATCGGTTAAAGGCCCGTACCGTCTTAAGAAAAAATCGACAATCCGCACTGTTTAAGCCTCCATAACTGCCCGGAGAAGCAGGTTTTTAATTTCCATATTCCTCTGCTCGTCCCTCGATTCCTCTGCAAGCTTACCGCAGAATTCCATGTATGTTTCATCCCCGAGAATTCTTCCGAGGTCTTTAAATTCAAATATTTTCCTGCTGCAATTTCTCTCTTTAAGAAGCTTATTTATACCTTCGGACAGTTTCTCTTCGTTCATGTTCAGTTTTCTGCCGTCATAAAATCCGTTTACTCTGACAAGCAAAGCAGCCGCTGCCGATACCCCGGTGAGTCTTTTTTTTATCGATTCCAGAGGATCATCCTCTTTAAAAGGGTTCAGGGTAATTTCCAGCGATTCGTAGAAGAAACTGTTAACAGGATGTTCCGACGGTACTTTCCCCGGTTCAAAGATATTTACCTTACGTATCCCTGTTTCTTTTTCCGTAACGGAAACCGGCGAACCGGGATATACAAAGTAACCTGTGTCGCCAAACCGGTTAATATCAAAATTGGTGTGGAAATGACCTGCAAGGATATAATTCCACGGAAGATCGGCAAAATAGCCGAGCCTTACGGGAAAATAACGGCTGGCTCCCTCGTTACCGTAATTTTCCCATATCCCCGATATATCGAGCAGCTCCCCGTGCAGGAGAAGAACAGCGGGAACATCAGTTTTAACCTCTTTAGCCGCTCTGCGGAGCATGAGAAGAATTGTTTCGCTTCTTAAATCCTTGTACGGAAATCCCCATACGGTAACCCCTTCCAATTCGACCGGGTTAAACAGATCCCTTATAACCTTAACATTTTCACCGAAAAATACACCTTCCGGGTAAGATTCCGAATCGTGGTTTCCGGCAATAACAACAATGGGAAAAGCAGCCTTTTCGAATTCCGCACGAATCGGCGCACGCAGTTCACTCCCGGCACTATCACTATCAAAGAGGTCGCCGGAGATAACCATGAGATTTACCTTGTTCCTGTTGCCTTCGCTTATAATAGTTTTAAGTGCAGTCCATCGTTCTTCCCGATGCGGATTCTCCTTTCCCGTTAAATGCAGATCGGAAGTATGCAGTATCTTCATAGCATGATTTTACAGTCATGCATAAATATATGCAACAA
>QILZ01000077.1 GCA_003233545.1 Spirochaetales bacterium | reverse complement strand
TAAGAGAAATACCTTCACAGGAGATTAAAAAACAGGTTAAAGAGGTTCTCGACATAGTTTCATTACCGGGTATAGAAAGTAAGTTTCCGGAGCAGTTAAGCGGGGGCCAGCAGCAAAGGGTTGCCATCGCAAGAGCGATTGTAATAGATCCCCAAATGCTGCTGCTCGATGAGCCTTTAAGTAATCTCGATGCTAAGTTAAGGGTCAGCCTGCGCAAGCAGATAAGGGAAATTCAGAAGCGTCTTGGGTTTACGGTTATATATGTTACCCATGATCAGGAAGAGGCTCTGGAAATATCAGACAGAATCGCTGTCATGAACAAAGGGAGAATTTTACAGATAGGGAAGCCCGAGGAAATATATGAGAATCCTGTAGATAACTTTGTTGCGGATTTTATTGGAAAAGCAAATTTTATAAAGGGAAAGGTAACGGGTGAAAATGTATTTTTATCCGACAGCGGGATAAAGATCAGGATCGATCTCTTAAAAGATATTAAAGATAATAAAGGCAGTACCAGGGTTATTATGGTCAGGCCCGAGCAATGTCTTATTACTTTAAAAACTGATCCCTGGCATATTTACGGAACAGTTGTAAAGCGGTTTTACCTGGGGAACATAATCCGTTATTTTGTAAAAATCGGGGAAAAAGACACGATTTTAATCGAGACAAGAGAAAAGCTCAAATTACTCGATACGGTATATATCTCATTTAATCATTATAAGGTTTTATAAATGGCAGAAAAATGGAAATTGGAACACTTACGGACATTAAAATCTCAATTCGGTAATATGATAGCCATCGATGAAAGCAGGAATACAGGTTTTTTGGGTTCGGCAGGCGTATTTTTATCTTCGATTGTACAATTTCAGCCTCTTGCGGAGATGGAGCTGTTAAACGAGGATATGAGCCCGGTACCCTTAACCTGTTCGAATGAGGAAATAACTCCTTTTGGCGTCTGTAAAGATTTTAAGAATGAAATTCTCAGCATTAAGGAACATCAGGTTCTTTATGATGATTTACTCAAAATCGATCTTTCCTGCGGCATAAAAGGACACATAAAACCAGGTAAACAGAATAATTCTTCCATACGCAAAATTTTAAGAATTTCGGGTGCCTGCCTCTTTTCACCGCAGGGAGTTCCCTATCATTGGGATCAGAAAAAACTGATAACAGGACAAATTATTGACAGCCATACTATCTCGATAAAGTGGCAGGATAGTTTCGAAATTAAGATATTTTCTACGGCAGCTTTCGATAATGCATATTTAAACAGGATAAGTGATGAGGAAGTCGGTAAAAAAGAATATTTTTCAAGTTTTAATCTAAAAAAACGTTACAACTACTGGGTCGAAAACGGAGTTCGTACAGGAGATTGCGGAAAAGGTTATAAAAAAGTAAAGGCACGCAATATTTCATACTGCGTAATGATACCGCTCGTTTTTAACGAAGGGGGATCTGCTCATTCAGAGTTCGGTATGACCTGTAAAATCATGAACGTAAAGGATAATAATTTACACTTTAACGATTTAGATGTAAAAGGTCTCGAATCGAAAAAAAAAGAATCGATTAACGCTCTGTTCGACCGTGTTCCTTCTTTTAAATCTGATAATAAACAACTGGAACGGATATATTATACCAGCTGGTATATCCTTGATTCGGGAAAAACAAACTTCGGCGGACCAAGACTGCCATACACGTTTACTTCGGTAAACAAGTTCCATTACTACAATCAGTTCTTCTGGGATTCGGCTTACCATGCACTTTCGTGGTTGTGGTTTAATGACAGCGGACCCGCGGAAGATGAAATGAAAAATTTTGTAACCAATCAGTACAACTCAGGGATGATCCCGTACGAACTATTTCTTTTTCCGACAAACGGAAGGGAATGGATGGAATCCGACGGTAATTCCACAACAGCAACCCAGCCCCCTGTAATTGCCATTACGTGGATGGAAGTTTATAAGAAATTCCACAATAAAGAATACCTTAAGTTTTTTTATGAACCTCTCCTGCATTATGAAAACTGGTTATGGCTGTATCGTGATCTTAAAAAAAGAGGGCTTTCCAGTGTTACCAATATCTGGGAAACAGGCTGTGATAACAGTCCGAGACTCGACCATATCGCAAAAAACCGTGTCCTGGATCCTTTTCTGGAAGAAGTCGATTTTAATGTGCTGATCTATCTTCTCCGCGGCAGTTTAATTTATGCTGCTAAAGAACTCAGGCTAAATGCTCCGTCTTATATTAAAGACCGTATGGATTTAACCAGGCAGTCCATGAATACCCTGATGTACGACCGGGAAGATGCTTTTTACTATGACCTGTATTCGGGAAGCACCGAAAAGGTAAAGGTTAAAACACATGCGGGACTTTTCCCGCTGCTTACCGACATCCCCGGAGAGATAAGAGAAAAAGAGCTTGTAAACAGGTATATTCTTGCGGAAAATGAATTCTTAACCGCCTGCCCCGTACCGACAGTCAGTGTAAAGGAAACGGTTTACAGCAGCAGCGATTTCTGGAGAGGTGCAAACTGGCCCCAGATAACATGGACGATTATTTACGGGTTAAAAAAGCATCATCCGGAAGCGGCATCGGTAATTCTCGATAGATTCTTAAGCACTACCATAGCTAATGACAATTGTTACGAGTACTACGATTCGAAAACGGGAGAGGGAGCGGGGCTTTCCTATCAGGGCTGGGGCACACTCTATATAGATATGATTCTCCGGCATGTCGCAGGGATAGAGCCGGAAGTTTTCGGTTTTCGCTTCTCCCCGTTATCTACACGTTTCGACCGTTTTTCGGTCGAAAATCTTATGCTGAATAATACCGGGATATCGATAGAAAGAACCGGCGGGGAATTCAGCATTCGGTTTGATAACAAGTTTAAGCTGAATCTTAAATCCATGGCTGCTTTTTCCTGCAGAATAGAGCCCGGTAAAATATTGGTTACCTTCGACAATGTGGAGAACAGAATCGATCGATAACGAAATTATAATAAATCCGGAGGCCGGCTCGATACTCTTTAATGAATGAACCGAATAAAATAATTGACTCTCAACCATGGTACGGGGTTTATATTTTTACATATAACACAAGACGTCTGCGGAAGGGGGCTCTGCTGTGATAAAAAATACAGTTAAAGAAGATAATTCCCGGGATGCAAAGTTTCATGCCAAAATCGGAGGAATCTCCTGCTCCTTTTGCGTAGAGACCATCAGAAAAGCCTACCGGCGGCAGAATAGCGTTAAAAGTGTCAATGTCAGCTTATCCCATG
>QILZ01000218.1 GCA_003233545.1 Spirochaetales bacterium | reverse complement strand
ACCTGGAGCGGAGCAAAAATAGAGTGCAAAGACTGCCATAACCCACATCTTAACAACAGTAATTATAACGGAGTGGACAAATCGAAGGTACGTAATCCCGGTATCGATCCTGCGACAACAGCAGGTGCGGCAAACTTTATCGATACCTACAACGTCAATGACCCGGACAGGCCCGGAGATCTCGATCCCAACATTTTACCGGAATCTCCTGCCAGTCCTGTACCGGATTATATAGATTTCTGCCTGGTATGCCATGACGGAAGCTATCCGTCCTGGATTAATCCCGGAACCAATCCTCCGGCTGTTATAAACTGGGAATCCACAAGCGGAAATTATCACGGCGGCAAGTACGGGGGAGGAAACTCCGGCCAGGGATACCTTAAAAGCCGGACAGCTACGGATCACGGTTATGTGGCTGGCTACACGGGAGCTAATTACCGGAACCTAGGCTCGTATACTGCTGCGGATTCCTATGCACCGATGCTCTGCACGGACTGTCACGATCCCCACGGAGTTAACAACAATCTTTTCATGATTAAGAAAACGATCAACGGAAAATCGGGCATAACATGGACAGACGGCGGAAAAATATATTACAAAATGTGCACCGCCTGCCACAAGATGAATACGACAAGGAGAAGGAACCGGCATTATGGTTTGAATGATTCATCGACCTGCAGCCAGCAGGCTCATACTCACGCAGGAACCAGATTTTAACCTTATATTCCCCGGTTCCCCGGACAGGGAGACGGTATAGTGGCCGTAGCAAACAGGAAATCTATAATAGCCGGTCTTATCCTTGTCCTGGTAATCGCAGGCGCCGGAACGCTGTATACGATTTATACAGCAGATGTAAAATCCGGACAGGCTGCCGGCTGCTTGAGTCTTGGAATAGGATACATAAAAAACGGGAAGGATGCAGAAGCGGTAACCGAACTCAAAAAAGCGGTTACCATAAAACCCGGCCTGTGGAAAGCATACTACTACCTCGGAGGAATCTATCTTAAAAAGAACAGACTTTCCGAAGCCGGGGAAGAGTTCGCAAAGGCTCTGAAACTTAAGCCCGGTATGCCGGAAATTTATAACGCCCTGGGAATAGTTTATTTTAAAATGGGTAAAGTGGATGCGGCGACTGCCTATTTCCAGGCATCCTTAAGAATAAATCCCTTAAACGAACAGGTAAACGCTATCCTGGAAACAATAAACGGCAGGGGAATGAAACAGACAAAAAAGTGAACATATATAGGGACTTAAGTTGAAATCGATATATAGATTTTTAATATCACCGAAGTTTGTCATTTACCTGCTATTAGCCATATCTATCCTCTCGGTACTGGGAATATTTATACCCCAGGGAGAGGGAGATGCATTTTATGCAAAACACTACGTACCGGGAAAGGTAATACTCTTTTTAAGATTAAATAACCTCTACAATCTCTGGTTTTATAAGCTGTTGTTCTTGTTCCTCGGCATCGATCTGATCCTGTGCTCGGTGAAAAGAATAGGGTATCTGAAAAAGATATTTTCCGATCCCGGGCAAGATTTAAATCTAAAATCGAACCGTTATGAGAAAAGAATAAATCTTAACGGTGGTTTTCAGAATACGAATGTTAAGATTTGCAGGCTCCTTAAACACTCATTCTACAGGGTTAAAAGCAAAAAGAGTAATAATGAAAATAAAATATCCATTCTCGCAAGCAGGGGAAAAATAAGTGCTGTGGGAAGCACCATAGTCCATGCCGGTATTTTAATCATAATATTTTACACTTTTTTTTGGGGTACATCCGGCTACGGGCGCTATGTTAAAATAGTGGAGGGGAACAGCTATGTCGAACCCTCTGAAAATTTCCTGGTGAGGGTGGACAAGATTAAGCTGGACTACTACAAACCGGGAAAAGATGCTTCCGCTGCCGGTAAGTTTCTACTAAAGAATGCCCGGGCGACACTGTCTGTCCTAAAAAACGGAAGCTTTGTGGAAAAAACCAGAACACTTAAAATCGGTGAAAGATTAAGGTACAAAGGTTTAAACTTTAAACTGGACTACAAAGGATTCGGATGGGCGTATAGAATACTGCTTACCAATCCGGCAGGGTGGCAATGGACTCTCTCCGTTTGGCCGTGGAACCCCGCAATTTCCTTGTCTAAACTGAACTGGATGATATATCTGCACAATCTTTATCCTGATTTTGCTCTCGATAAAGAAGGGAATCCGTATTCCAAAACACCCTACCTGCGAAATCCTGCTGTTAAAGTCTGGATTCAGCAGGGAATAAACAAACCGGAACTTATCGGATGGCTAAAGTCCGATGTGCCTTTAAAGTTTAAAGGTTATACCATGAAAATGGTCGATCTCCGGCCCTACGCTTCCGTTTATGTCAGTAAAAAACCCGGTGTTCCATTTATCTGGGCAGGCTTCGGATTAATTATTGCCGGCTTATTATTGATATACGGCCTGGATTACAGAATAATCAGGATAATAGTTTCCACAGGCAGAGGAGCTGCGGACATACGGATAACCGGTGTAAGTACAAAAATGAATAATACTCTCAGGAAGGATATCGAGGCCATTGCTGCCAAAATAACGGCCGGCCGGGCCGCCCGCTTTCCCATGGAAAGGAGTTGCGATGGGAATTGATTCACTTTTTTTAAGTATAGCCTTCGCTTTATATTTTTTAGCTGAAATCGTTTATGTCATATTCTTAGTTACAAAATGGGGACCGGCCGGAAAAACCTGCAGCCTTATCGCCTTTACAGGACTGATCTGCCATACTATTGCCCTGGTGTCCCGTATGATAATAGCGAAACGCCTCGTGGGCTACAACTTTTATGAGTACATGTCCGTATTCGCCTGGGGCACCGTCCTTATATACCTGATTGCGGAAAGGAAAACAAAACTTAAGATTATCGGCGTATTTGTACTTCCTGTAGTAATCCTGCTCCTGGGCTACGCCTCCGTACTGCCGAAGAATATAACGCCCCTTGTTCCGGCTTTAAGGAGTTACTGGCTGCAGATCCATATCATTACTACAGTAGTATCGTACAGCTCGTTTACTCTCTCCTTTAGTGCAGGAATAATATACATAGTAAGAGGGAAACTGCCTTTCCCTGGAGAAAGTGATATCCAGAGCCATAATTTTCGGTTTTCCCTTTCTGACCATCGGTATTCTTTCCGGCGCAATCTGGGCTCAATATATCTGGAACAGGGCATGGAGCTGGGACCCCAAAGAAACCTCCTCCCTCGTTACATGGCTGGTCTATGCTGCTTATCTCCATACCAGGCTTGCAAGAGGCTGGAGCGGGAAACGTGCGGCAATTTTAAGTATTGCAGGTTTTGCCTGCGTTATATTTACTTATCTTGGGGTGGATCTTCTTGTTCCCAGGGCGCATACCTTCCTTTTTAACAAATAATGAATAATATAAACCTGAATTAAGCGGTTTCTGCCTTTATTCTTACCTCTTAAAAGTTTAGACTGATACACGCAATACCTATTAAAATTACATCGCCGGAGCCGTCATGACAAAAGACCTGGCTGGACAAAAAGCAGCTCTTCTTAAGCAGGCTGATATTTTTTCATCCCTTCTTTCCCATGAGATAGAAGTCATTGCCGGGAACAGTGATTTTCATGATTATAAGTCTGATGCGCCGGTTTTTTCCAGAGGTGATCCCGGAAATGCCCTCTATATCGTTGAATCGGGTGAAATCGTAGTCCGGAAACAGGATGAATCAGGCCGGAAAACCGATATAGCCCGTTTTGTACGGGGTAACTGTTTCGGGGAACTCGATTTGTTCACCGGAACATCCAGAATTGCTTCCGCTTTTGCATCTACGAAAACACGGCTTTTAGAAT
>QILZ01000123.1 GCA_003233545.1 Spirochaetales bacterium | reverse complement strand
AAAATAATTGGAAATAAAATTTGTAAATAAAGAAAATCGTTTCCTTGACAGAAAACTATATTCCGGTATAATAAAGATAAAGGAAATAGTGGGATAAATAAAAATGGAAATATTATATAAATTTACTTAACAGGGGTAGATGTATTGAAATAAAAAAACAAACGGAGGGAGGAAATAACGATGAAAAAAACAGGGAAAAGGACAGGCAAAATATTGGGATTAGTAGTCTGGGGGCTTTTGGTCTCTGCCCAGGTAGTTCACGGGGAGGAGGCGAAAAACCTCTTAACGAATCCGGGGTTTGAGGAAATCAAACCTTTTACTGTGCCTGAGAAATGGCAGGGGAAGATTGAAGCTACCGAGATGCCCAAGGGGTGGGGGATAAATTTTGGTTTTCCCGGTAAACTTACGGTGATCTATGATGCCATAGCCTCTCACGGTGGCTCAAAATATATAAGACTAAGCAGAGAAGAAAAAGGAAAAAGCATTGCTTTTACTGAAGCAGGCCGCTGGGGAGCTGCAGCCAGAAAGGCTAACCCCGGAGAAAAATACTCTGTTTCCATCTGGGCAAAAGGAAAAGGTACAATGGCAATTCTGGCTTATATGTACACTCCTCACCGGGCATTTAAGTTTTCCCGGGCAAGTAAACGGATGGAAGTCTCTTCAGAGAAATGGAAAGAGTACAAATTTGAATTTACCGTACCCGAAGGTATGGGTTACTTTACCCCCGCTTTCCATATAAATGGCACCGTGGACCTTGACGATGCCTCTTTATTTCTGCTGAAGGATGAACCGAATTGAGGCCTTGGCGTGTAATCCCGGGTCGGCAAAGAGATGTACGCCGTTAGAAGTTTCCTGCAGCTGATTTCAGGGATAAATTTAGTTTAGTCTTAACGCGTCAGACTTCAGTCTGTTAGTAGATATGCTGGCCGAAAGGCACAAGCGGTAGTTTGAATCATTAGGAGCCATTGATTTCTACCGGCAGGGGTTCTCTTCTTCAGGAATCCTGCATTTTTGAGGTGGTGCTTAAAAATGCAGGATATATTTATGATAGGGGTGAAGGTATTATTTTAGGAGCTGAGCGATGAAGGGTGTATATTCAGGAGAAAACGGCAAAATGATGTTTCTATCCAACAAGGATATGTCCGAATTTGAATACGGCTATTCTCTGGGAACACATTATCCGGGACGGAAGAATATCGAGGTAAAAAGAAACAAGAAAAGTCTTGAGATTCGTCTATCTGAACATTCGGCTGCAAGTGTTATTATTCTGGAAAAAGGTGGGAATCCCTAAAATAAAGTTTATTCTTCCTGGAGACAAAAATGATGCGAGGAATTCAGTTAGGCAAAGCTGAATATTATGATAAAGTATTTGCCTGTTGGCTCGGTAAGAATATCGGCGGGACTTTAGGCGCACCCTTTGAAGGCAGGAAATATGTCAACAATCTGCAATTTTATGAGCCTATCCCCAATCTCTCGGCACCAAATGATGACCTGGATATTCAGCTTGTCTGGCTGAAGATGCTGGAGGACAAGGGCATAGAACCGACGTTGCCTGACTTTGCAGAATACTGGAGGCAGTATCTTTCCGCATATCCCTGGAATGAATATGGCTTTTGCCTAAAGAATCTTGAACGGGGTTTGATGCCTCCTGTTTCCGGGTGTTTTCAGAATTACTTTGTGGATGAAATGGGTTCACCTATCCGCAGTGAAATCTGGGCTTGTATGGCTGCCGGTGATCCACAATCGGCCGCAGCAATGGCCTGGAAGGATTCGGTCCTGGACCATGCCGGTGGGGAAGGTACCTACGGGGAGATGTTCTGGGCAGCGGTTGAGAGTGCGGCCTTTGTACTTAATGACCCTAAGACCTTAATCCGGATAGGGCTGGCCATGATTCCTCTGCCGTGTGCTATTTCCCGGGTGGTCCGGGAAGCTCTATGGTGCCGGGAAAATAGTCTCAGTTGGGCAGAAGCCCGTGAGCGTATTGCCACTCTCTAT
Organism: Spirochaetales bacterium; assembly: GCA_003233545.1. Classification (GTDB taxonomy): domain Bacteria; phylum Spirochaetota; class Spirochaetia; order SZUA-6; family SZUA-6; genus SZUA-6. The sequence goes on along the minus strand of QILZ01000123.1, from coordinate 1,091 downwards.
GGGCACCACCATCCCTGGAATGCCATCCCCAATCATGGGTTTATTATCCTTGGCTGGCTCTACGGTAAAGATTTTGGCGATAAGCTCTGTAAGGCGGTTAACTGCGGGTATGATACGGACTGCACGGGTGCAACCTTGGGAGCAATATTAGGTATTATCGGCGGCACGTCCTCAATACCTGATAGGTGGCGAAAGCCGATAGGTGAAAATATAAACCTCTCTAAATATACCAATAATTGTAATGCTCCTAAAACGATAGAGGAGTTGTCAGAACGCACCCAAGCCCTGGCGGAACAGTTTGTTTCCAAAAAATCCGCTACCGTTATATTTGCTGAGAAAACATTCATCCCTGAAGATGCGCTGTCAATACTTTATCATAATGAAAAAGCCCGGGCTGTTTTGCGCCGGGATATCCAGGCTGCGGTAGCGGTTGATGGTGACATGGAGGTCACATTTCATTATAATGGTGACCCGGTATTGCAACCGGGGATAAGTCGCTCTTTTGAGATTTCGCTGCGAAAAAAGGATGTTCCTGTTGAGGCTTATATTGAACTTAATCTGCCGGAAGGATGGACTGCCTTGGTGCCTCCGGATGAAGGCAGTCATCACCGTTTCGATGTTCTTGCCCCTCAGGTAGTGGGCCGTAATACCATAACGGTGGAAGTGAAGTTGCCAGGCCGGATTTATCGCGTGAATTTTAGCGTCCTGGGACCGGATGAAGCAGACGGTTTTCTAAGGGGAGCAAATATCGGCAAATGGTGTGCTGAATGTGGGTCTAAGATATCGGAAGGTATGCCCGGTATCCCGAGGACTATTATGAATGTCCCCCGGTGTATTAAATGTGGAGCCAGAAAGGGGTCTTGCCTTTGTAATGAACAATAGGACAAATGAAACATATCTTGAGATATTATATGTCATGGACAAATGTTGGAGGTAAAAAAATCTTTCTCTAAGACTAAATTTCATCTCTGTCTCTTGGGAGATAGTAGCATTTGAGTTTAAAAAAGGAGGTCATAACTGTGAATAATTTTATAGTTACGGCGGCGAAAAAAGATTCCCGGCACAATTACTGCCCGGCCGTAGCCGGTGAT
>QILZ01000061.1 GCA_003233545.1 Spirochaetales bacterium | reverse complement strand
CATTTCCGCTGCCAGTTTTTTATTCTCTTTTAATAAATTAACAACTTCGCCATATTTTGCTTCATAGGCTTCGGTATCCTTTCTGGCTTTTTTTGAATGATCGAGTAATTCGCTGTTATTATACTGTGCAGCATGCACATCTATCTTATCCAGAAAACCGTTGAGTGTTTTAAGATATCCTTCTATCCTTTGATTAACCTCATCCGTTCCTTTTAATAAATAGTTTTTCTCCTCCATGATTGCAGATAAGGCCATTCTCTCGACACCGGTGGCATATTCTACCGCAATAGCCCTGTTGTCTGTTATATCCGTTAAAGTATTCGTCAGGCTGCCAATATAGATATAGGAGAGCATTCCGAGAACAAGAGTGATAATAATCAACAGCGAAGAACCTAAAAGAACCTTGGATTTGATTTTAAGATTATTAATATTCATTTTTTGTAACCCCTTTACTGTTTTTCCGTTTCATTTTTTATAAGCTTAAGTTCCTTCTCCTGAAGGATTTTTTTTACATCGAAAAGAATCTTTACCTCGTTCCCGACTTTCCCGAGTCCTGATATGTAGCGTTTCCTTGCCGGGTCCATCTTAAAATTGGGCGGAGGTTCTATATCTTTTTCGAGGATACCGTGTACCTCGGCAACGGTATCTACGATAAAACCCATCGATGAGTTATCTATACTCACAATAATTATGCATGTCCGGTCATCATACGGCTTCTCCGGCATACCAAAACGCAGGCGCAGATTCATCACAGGGATAACCCTCCCGCGCAGATTTATAACTCCCTTGATATATTCCGGCATATCCGGTACTTCGGTAATCCTCTGCATTTCGATAATTTCTATAACATTGCCGATCCAGATACCGTATACCTCCTCCGCGATATTAAAGAGGAGATACTTATTCGCCTGAGTATTTTCTTCTTCATCATCGATAAGAAACATTTCATCTTCGATTTCTCTTTCCTTTGTTATTTCTTTCATGCTCATTCCTCCTTTTCTTTTAATTTCCCTTAATATATTCTATTCGAGTTCATATTTTAAAAGTGAACCCGTATCTATAATCAGGCTTACTTCACCATTACCCATAATACTGCAGCCGGATATGGCTCTCATATTGGAAATATATTGAGGAAGGGCTTTTACCACAATTTGCTGATAACCGATAATTTCATCCACGAGAAGAGCCGCTTTCCTGTTTCCTGCTCTGCTTATAATAAGGATTCCGTCGGGTATTTCTGTTTTACCACTATTGGTTTTAAAAAACTCCTTAAGCTTAATTACCGGAATAATTTCTTTTCTAAGCTTTAAAACTTCCCTGTGATTATCCGTTCTTATAACCTGCCCGGCAGAAGCTTTGTGAAATTCAAGGATATCATTCAGGGTAATCGCATAAAGGATGTCATCGACCTTTACTGTAATACCATCCATAATAGCAAGGGTAAGAGGAATTTTAAGAATAATCTCCGTTCCTTCCGTTAAAATACTTTTTATTTCTATTTTTCCTTTAAGTTCTTCTATGTTCTTTTTAACTACATCCATTCCGACACCGCGCCCCGAAATTTCCGATACTTTATCTGCGGTGGAAAAACCGGGTTTAAAAATAAGCTGCCATATATCGCTGTCCGGCAGACTTTCCGCATCTGCTTTTAACAGCCCCTGCTCCTGGGCTTTAGCAAGTATCTTGCTCCGGCTAAGCCCTGCCCCGTCGTCTTTAATCAGAATCCATATCTCATTTCCCTCGTAACGGGCACTTAAGTGTATACTGCCTGCTTCTTTAATCCCATGATCTATGGAATTCCGGATAATATGTATTAAAGGATCCGATACTTTCTCGATTACATTGCGGTCCATTTCCGTCTCCTGTCCGCTGACTACAAGGTTAACATTTTTACCGGATTTTCCGGATAAGTCCCTTACCAGCCGTTTCATCTTGTTAAAAAGCCCCTCTAACGGAACCATCCGCATTGTCATTGTAATTTCCTGCATTTCGCGGGTTATTTTTCCTAAATAACCTGTAGCCCTGTTAAAATTTTCCATCTTCCGTTCCTTCATCTGCCGGCGTTCCAGTTCGGGATTATGGATAATCATTGCCTCTGCTGTGATCATCTCGCCTACCAGATCAAAAAGTTTATCCAGTTTCCACATATCTACACGTATATTCTTTCGGTCAGCAGTATGTACGGGCATTGTACTCTGTGCTGGAGAAATTGTTTTATTCTGGCTTTGCAGTGCTTTATTCAGAGCATGTTCACTTACCGCTCCTTCGGCTACAAGAATTTCGCCGATTTTCTTATCCTGCATATCCAGAGCATGCTCCACCACTTCCGTTGTGGTTTCTCCCATTTCCACAAGAATTTCACCTACCGGTACATATTCTTTTTCTGTCTCATTTACCTGCTTCGTTTTTTCAGTTCCTATTTCTTCATTCTGCATAAAATCGAGGACCCTGCGCATGGAATCTATGGTATTTAACAGTACCGATATCGACTTCCCGTTTACCTTCTTCTCCCTGCTGCGTACGGAATCGAGAATCGATTCCATTCCCATGCATGTCTTTTCCAGTTCCGTCTGTCCCAGGAATCCTGCATTCCCTTTTATTGTGTGAATGCACCTGAAAGCATCATCGAGAAGTTCTGTGACTTCCGGATTTTTTTCGAGTCCTAAAAAATCTTTCTCCACCTTATTCAGAAGATCATTCGATTCTGAAATGAAATTCACAAGTATCTCTTCCGATATCAGTTCCGTATTCTTTTCCGTTCCACCCGGTGTACTGCCTAATCTTTTAATTCCGGAAAGTATAGAATCCAAACCATCTCCCCAATCCGGTATTTCAATTATCTCTTTCGGTTCTTCATATGATGAAGCGGCTTCATTAAGCCTCTTTATCATGTCTGCAAGCAAATCGGTTCCTGCAAGAAGAATATCTACGAGTTCCGTATTAATTATTATCTTTTCTCCCCGGAGATTATCGAGAACCGTTTCCAGCCCATGACTAAGAGTTTTTTAATGTTTTCGAACCCGAAAAAGGAAGAGTTCCCTTTCAAGGTATGTAATGAACGGAAAATATCATCGATAACATCAGGATCATTCGAGTTCTCCAGATTTAATATCTTCGTTTCTATGTTTCCGAGATGATCCTGTGATTCCTGAATAAAGGACAAAAGAAGTTCGATATTGTCTATTTTTACCATTCTTAAAGATTCAGCAGATTCTGTTTCTTTTTCTGTATTGTTTAATTCGGATTCACTTTTAACCTTATCCTGAGAGATTTCCGTATTTTCATTACTGTCTGTTCTATTAAAATCAGGATCCTGCCCTATCTCTAATGTTTTATAAACATCAGCTTCATCTTTATCATCGAGAATACTTTTAAAACTCGTCCCCAACACTATTTTTTCTTCTTTCTTCATTTTAATTCCTCAATCTGCCTCGCGAGTGCCATGTAATCATAAGCTCCGTTGCTTTTAATGTTGTACTGAAAAATTGTTTTACCGTAACTCGGAGCCTCTGCCAGAGAAATATTCACACGCACAGGATGTAATATGATATCAGCACCCAGATTTTTACTGATTTCATAAAGAATGGATCTACTAAGCCGGGTTTTTTCCTTGTAAAACGTAGGAATTACTCCCTTTAATTCAATCTCAGGGTTATACAACTTTCTGATTTGCGAGATAAGCCGCACCATCTCGGCCAGCCCTTCCAGCGAGAGGAAATGAGTCTGCATAGGGATTAATACTTCCCCGGAAGCTATAAGAGCCGAAATACTCAGTAAACTTAAAGTAGGGGGTGTATCGATAATTATGTAATCGAACTTGCCGGCAACATCCGTGATACGGTCGGCAAACCAGACCCTTGCCTCCTTAAGTCCGGAGTAATCCCTTTCGAAAGCTGTAAGTCTCCTTGTAGCAGGAATAACTTTTAGAGTATCGAGACAGGTACCGGTTATAACCTGTTCGGTTTTTTTTCGATCCACAAGGAGAGAATAAAGATCCATATTAATATCTTTCGATGTCATGCCAAGTGATAAGGTGGTATGAGCCTGAGGATCCGCATCGATAAGAAGTACTTTATTACCATTACGGGCTAATGCTGCGGATACGTTTACAGATGTGGTGGTTTTGCCGCTTCCACCTTTTCTATTGCTGACAGAAATAATTCGCCCCATCTATCCTTTTACCTCATTATCCAATACTTCACGTATCTTTTGCCTTAGATCATAAGATGAAAACGGCTTGGAAATAAAACAAACTCCTTCCTTAAGAACACCATGCTGTTCGATTACACCTTCCGTGTAGCCCGATGTAAACAGAACTTTTATTCCGGGATTTTTTTTTATAACCCTTTGTGCCAATTCTCTGCCGTTTATCTCCGGCATAATTACATCTGTCAGCAATAAATCGAATATTTGTGTTTCATCTGACTCTATCATTTCCAGGGCTCCGGCACTCGACGTCGCTTCATAGACCGTATAGCCAAAATTCTTGAGCATTTCATTTATCATTCTTCTTAAAGATGCATCATCTTCCACAAGAAGAATTTTTTCGTAACCGGATTCAACTTTACCCGTTTTTCGCTCCTGTATAATTTCCTCTTTATACCCATTTTCTTTAGGAAGATATATTTTAAATGTTGTGCCGTGATCTTTTTCACTGTAAACATATATAAATCCTTCACTCTGTTTAACAACGCCATAAACAGTGGATAATCCCAATCCCGTACCTTTACCCACCTCTTTTGTAGTAAAAAAAGGCTCGAATACCCTTTTTTTTATTTCTTCATCCATACCGGTTCCGTTATCCGTAACCGTTAATATGACATAATTTCCCGGTGCAGCATCACTGTGTCTATTCCAGTAATTCTCATCGAGATAAGCATTACCGGTCTCGAGAACAATCCTGCCGCCGTTCGGCATGGCATCACGGGAATTAACAACCAGGTTCATGATTATCTGTTCTATCTGCCCTTTATCAACTTTAATAGCAGCAATTTCGGGATCGAGTTTTGTTTCGAGAAGTATGTCTTCGCCTATAAGCCTCCGAAGCATTTTTTTCATATTAATTATTAATTCATTGGGATTAATTACTTTAGGCTTAAGGACCTGCTTACGGCTGAAGGCTAAAAGCTGCTGTGTTAATGAAGCAGCCCTGTTTGCCGATTGTTTAATTTCTAAAAGATTCTCTCTTATCGATTCGTCGGAATCCGATTCCATAATTACAAGGTCTGCAAGTCCGATTATTGTCGTTAGAATATTGTTAAAATCATGTGCGATACCACCGGCCAATCTTCCGACAGCTTCCATTTTTTGAGCCTGAATAAACTGTGCCTGTATATTGTTCCGTTCCTCTTCTAATTTTTTTTGACCGGTGATATCCTG
>QILZ01000055.1 GCA_003233545.1 Spirochaetales bacterium | reverse complement strand
TTTCGCAGAGCCTTGCAATGTGGCTTATGACAGGCTTTATGCTTACCTATGTAACTTTTATGCCTATTTTAGGGAAACTAAGCGATAATTACGGAAAGAAAAAAGTATTTATCACTTCGATTTCCATATTTACTGCAGGTCTTCTCCTTAGTGCGGTAACTAACAGCTTTGCTGTTATAATTGCAGGCAGACTTTTACAGGGCCTTGGTGCGGCAGGAATACTTCCCATCACCAATGCCATGGTTTCCGAATATTTCCCCGAACAGAAGGGCAAATATCTTGCCATGGTAAATGCAACCTACGGACTCGGGGTGATAGCGGGCGTAAATATAGGCGGCATTACGTACGAAAGCCTCGGCTGGAAATGGATGTTTTTAATTCCTTTTATTGTAGGGGTTATTTCGGTTCTGACCGCACTTATACTTGTCAAAGAGGATAAAACCAGGGAATACAGAAAAAAGAGGATCGATTATACCGGGGGGATTTTGTTCGCTTTAAGTATAACCGCTTTTATCCTGATGATGGGAAAATTATCGAACTTTTCATTCTTCAGCTCCGGTGTACTTATACTTTTTACTCTTCTGATAGTGTCATTCATCCTTTTCCTTGTACGTGAAATAAAAACAGAAAATCCGGTAATAGACCTCTCGCATTTTAAAAACCCCGGCTTTCTTATCTATAATCTTATGGCACTGTTTTTCGGGACAGCTATGTTTATTTTTACAACTTTTCTACCCTCTTTTACCCAATCTCTTTTAGGGTATTCGGTATCCCTGTCGGTTTATGCCATCGATCCCTTTGCAGCGGCCATGATTATCTTCATTATGATAGGTGGAGTATTAATAAAAAAATACGGGGCAAGAATAACGATGATTATCGGTTCTCTTCTTTTTCTTGCCGGCAGCTTCGTGTTTGCAGAATATGTCTTCGGTGAAGCATCTTTTTACCTTAACTCTGTCCTCCTTGCAGTCGGACTCGGTATATCGATGACGCCGATGAATTATATAATTATCGAAGAAGGGGGTGTGGAAAACCAGGGCTCCTCTGCAGGTATTGTCAGTATAATGAGAAGTCTCGGGGGGGTAATAGGGCCTACAATAGCGGGCATTATAATGTCTCACATCGATTTCAGTTCTTTGTTTGTGATGGACAGCATTTTAAGTGCATATTCCGGCATTTTCAGCTTTGCAGCATACTCGGTGGTTTTAATGCTGTTACTCAGTATAACAGGATATTTTATAAATAAAAAACGAATTTCGGAGGTATCAATATGAAAAAAACAATTATCTATGTGTTTATCTTTTTAATAATTTTATTTCCTTTTACGGCGGCAGCGGAATCTTTCGGCAGCATTGCTAAATCATCTGAAAACCTAAAAACATTAAGCTGCTTTGTAACGGCAGAGAGCACTATGAATCATCGAAAGAGCAGGATCGAATACACCTTTTCATTTAAAAGGGACGGATTAAAGATGCGTATAGAATATGCCGCACCGAAGAATATGAAAGGAACAATCATAGCGCTGGACGGGAAATATTTTTACAATTATATTCCTGCTCTTAACATGAAAATGAAGAAGAAAATTAATCCGAAATCTACCCGAAATCCCGGAAAAGAGATGGGAATATTTTTTTACTATGTTAAGGGAAACCTGGCCGGTGATGTTTCCGGGATGAAAATAACCTTTCGCGGAAAAGAAAATATCGATATAGAGGGGCGGAAAAGCAGGGAAACTCTCGAGGCCGATCATTATACTTTTACAAGGGGAAGAGAAAGGCAGGAAGTCTGGTTTAATTCCGGCAATGGCATTCCGGTGATGGTGGAAATATTTGCCGGTAATAAACTTAAACTTAAAATGATGGTTTCTGATATAAAGCTTAATGAACCTATCGATGATAGTATTTTTTCTCTGCAGCGATAAGGGTGAATTTATGAAGAAAACCGTCGTAACTTTTGTACTGATTATCGCAGTCTTAAGCCCGGTGCTTTCTTATGACTATGCTGCTGCCGGTATCTCTGCGGCAGGCGGAGCAGCGGGTTCATACATCGGGCAGTCTCTTGCCGTGCCTGTTTTGATACTGGCTTCCGGTATCGGTTTGATTGACGAGGATATATTCTCGCCCTTTTCGACTGCAATATACAGTGCCATGGAGATCGGATCGGTGCTTGGAACGATTACAGGGGAGATCGTATCGAAATATATGTACTATGCGGTCTTGAAAAAAAATATAAACTGGAATAGTTTTAGTATAGATGTTTTTATCGATTCGTATATAGTGGTAATCTCGAATCTGGTATTAAACGAAATCGGAGATGATATGGGTATTTCTCCTTTTATAAGGAATATTATTGTTATACCGTCTTTCGGCGGATTCTACCTGGGATGGCTGGTACCGGGTGCAGGTTAAGAAAGAGAATAAAAAAGAGAAAATTATAAAAGAGGCTGTAAAGCTCTTTACAAAATACGGATTCGAGGATGTTTCTGTTTCCAGTATCGCGGTCGAAGCAAGGATAGGAAAGGGAACGATATACACGTACTTTAAGACAAAGGACGACATACTGGAGGGTTGTACAAAGTATGTGTTCGATACATTTATCTCTGATATAGAGAAGGCCGCAGATACGAATGTGAGTGTTGCCGGTTTTTTAGATACACTGCTGGATCTTTTCTTTGTAGATATGCCTTCGAGAAGCAGGATTTTATTTCTTTTTCACAGGAAGTCCTACGGAACAAAGAGAAAAGATACAAAACTAACGGAAAGGTACAAAGAGATGTTTAAGAGGGTCTATGAAAGGTATAAAGAAGAAATAAAATGTCCTTTTGAACAAATGTATCTGTTTTTAACCGGATTCATGATGACTTCGTATATGATACAGGCGAATATCGATGAAGGAGTTTTAAAAGAATCCGTCAAAGCGGCTTTAAAGACACTTATTGTAAAGATTTAAAACTTAAGAAGCAGGACAATATCCGATATAATCCGGCGATGGAAAAAATAACGATAAAGATAGATAGATTCCCTGTCATATAAAGGCAGGGGAGTCGGCAGGTATGATAACATCGTGTATTTTGTACCCCTGGCTGCACCGGAAGATTTCCTCGAAATCGAGATTACCGGTAAGGAGAAACATTATCGTACCGGCCGTATTGTAAGGATTATCGAACCTTCGCCGTACAGGGTAGAGCCTGTCTGTCCGTATTTCGGAAAATGCGGAGGATGTAACTGGCAGCATGTTTCCTATAAAGAGCAGCTTACGGAAAAAAGGAATATTCTTAAGGAAACAGTTATACGAATCGGGAAAACCGGTGCTGCTATCGACCCTGTGGTACCTTCCCCGAAGGTTTACGGCTACAGAAACAGGACCCGCCTGCAGTTTATTAAGGATGGAAAAATTGGTTTCTACGAAGCTGAATCCAATAGATTGGCAGAGATCGACAGCTGCCCGGTTCTTTCTCCCGGAATTAACAGGTTTTTACCGCAGTTAAAATCCGAATTGTTTCGTAAGCCGGTTTCCCGGGGTGAAATCGATATTTATGAAGACCCGGAAGGATTACTGCATTATTCCTTTGTCTCAGGGAACAAAAAGGATACCATGCCTTTCTCCCAGGTGAATCACGAGGTAAATTCCTTGTTAAAAGACAGGATACGCTCATTGATAAAAGGGTATATTCGCGGAAGAAACAAGCCGGATATTCTGGATCTCTACTGCGGCGATGGGAATCTTTCGCTGCACCTTTCCGATATAGCCGGCAATATTACCGGCTGGGATTTATCTTCTGCAGCAGTAAAAAAAGGCATGGAAACCGTACGCAGGAATAATCTTAAAAATGTTGTTTATAAAAAGAGCGATATAAGCAGAAACAGGGCAGAGGCAGAAAAATATAGCGTAAAGGCTGATATTCTTATTATCGATCCTCCGAGAAGGGGACTAAAAGGGATAGTTTCACCTATTGCCGGAATGGGTGTTCCTCTTATATTTTACATATCATGTGTTCCTCCGGTACTTGCCAGGGATTTAAGGGATTTTATAGAAGAAGGGTATGTGATAAAAAAAATAATTCCTTTTGATATGTTCCCACAGACATACCATCTGGAAACGCTTGCCGTGTTGATG
>QILZ01000130.1 GCA_003233545.1 Spirochaetales bacterium | reverse complement strand
GAAAACCGGGGTTTTAAGTTTGCTGTTTATATCAGGATCGTTTATTTGCCTGTCGGGCTGTATAAGTAGTTAAAATACTCCGGTGCTGTAGTTAGGATCTTTCTAAACTTAGGAAGTATCTTTGTATACGATTCGGTTGCCTTCCAGAACTTGTAGAAATTCGGATCTTGTTTGTAGGCATCCGCATAAATTGCAGCGGCTTTTGCATCCGCTTCACCCTTTATCTTTTGTGCCGTCTTGTATGCCCCGGAGCTTATGGTGTCGAGTTCTCTCTCCATCTTTCCTATCCACTGGGCTTTTCTTCCTTCACCGTCGGATCTGAACGCCTGCGCTATCTGATTACGTTCTTTAATCATTCTGTTATATACACTCTGCGTCAGATCTTCCGAGTACTTTATCTGCCTTATCTTTATGTCTATTAAATTAATTCCGTACTGAGGGGTTATTTTACGTGTTCCGCTCAGCATCTCGGAAGAAAGTTTACTCCTTCCCGTTTTAATTTTATCGTAAACAATATTTGTAAATGTCGCGATGGAAACGTCTTCTATACCCTCTCCCTTCTTTGAGGTGGATTTAAATACGTTTCTTCTCTTAATCTCGTTTATAACATTGGAATTCCGTACCGCTTCACGCAGCGGGTTCTTTGATATTACCTTTCGTACCTCCGAATCGATAACATCGTCGAGCCTGGATTGGGCCTGTGTAATTGTTCCCACCGATTCGTAGAATTTTTTCGGATCATTTATCCGCCACCTTGCTGTTGTATCCACCCATATAAACTGGTTTTCCGCCGTAGGCAGCCGCTGCGCTTCTCCGTCCCAGGAAAGTATTTTTTTGGGATACTTTATTACGGTGTCTATAAAAGGGATTTTAGTTTTAAGCCCTGCCATTGTATCCACTTTAACAATTTTCCCGAATTCGACTACAACGGCCTGTTCGCCTTCCTGGATTACAAAGAATGGCCCAAGAAGGAGAAAAATTATTATTACAACTGCAACTACTACAAGAACTGTTACTAGTCTTTTCATTTCCGCACCCCCTGTAACCCCGAACCTACCGATTTAAAGGGGATAAAGTTCTTTAAGTTTTTATCGATCAAATCAACCGACTTGGCATTTTTAAATACGTTTTCGTACATTTCATAGTAGAGCCTTGTCCTTGTAACACTCGGATATTTTTCATATTCCTTAAGAACGGACAGGAATCTGTGTACATCACCCTGTGATCTGTTGACACGCTGTGTCGCATATCCTTCCGCCTGCTGAATTACTCTCTGTGCTTCTCCCTGGGCTTTCGGTATTGCCTGGTTGTAAGCCTCTTTTCCTTCGTTAATAAGCCGGCTTCTGTCCTGAATAGCCTTGTTCACGTCTTCGAATGCATTTTGAACATCTCCCTTGGGAGGAACAACGTTCTGCAGTTTAACCGTTGTTACTCTTATTCCGAGTTGATATTTGTTAAAAACATCATTCATCATCTGCTGTCCCAGACTTTCTATTGTAGCTCTCTGGCCTCCGATGACATCCAATACCGTCCTGTCACCTACAAGCTGGTTTATTACGGATTGGGATATATCCCGTATCGTTTTTCTTTGATTTACCACATTAAAAAGCCAGTCCTTGGGATTGGAAATTCTATACTGGATAATCCACTCGACATCCACTATGTTAAGGTCGCCTGTAAGCATAACAGATTCCTGAGGGTAATCCTGACTGGAATAGATCGTTGTAATTCCAGGTCTTACTGTTCTGAACCCGAATTCTTCTTTTAAAACACGCTGTACCGGAACATTAAAGTTCTTTTCTATGCCGAATGGCAGCTTGTAGTGAAGCCCCGGTCCGGCTATCCTGTTAAATTTCCCGAATCGTAAAATAACTGCCTCTGCTTTCTGATCTACGGTGTAAATACTTGAAAAAGCAACCACAAGTGCAAGAACTACGATAATGATAAGCCACAACATTTTCGGACTTAACTTTACGGGAAAATTCCCAGGAGTTACATCACGTTCTGACATGATACCTCCTATAACAAAAATACGTTTATCTTAAGTTAATTCTTTACAGTAGCATAGTCAAGCTGACTCCATATAACTATAATGCTTTTCTGTAAACATTTTATTCCACGAGGAAAGGATAATTACTTAGATGATGACACACAGGGAAAGGGTAATAACCGCATTAAACCATAAACAACCGGACAGGGTTCCTATAGACCTTGGGGGCTCGATTGTAACTGGAATTAATTCGATGGCTTATCAGAAACTTAAAAAATATTCAGGTTATAAGGATACTAAATCGCATGTGACCAATATTATACTGATGCTTTCCGAAGTGGAAGAAGAGATAATAGAACGATGGAAAATTGATGTTCTCCCCTTAGACAGGTACGAAGCGGCGGCAGGTGTGCCTCTGTCCGGGGAATGGTTTCTTCATTCTCTTCCGGATGGGTCCCCCGCCTGGTTTCCGAAGGGGTTCAGCCCGAATATAAGGGAAGACGGAGCATGGGAAATCTACAGGGATGGAGTGTGCACCGATTTACTCAGTCCCGGAAGCGGTTCTTTTGTTCCTGCATATCATCCGTTAAAGAATGCAACAATTTCCGATCTTGAAAACTTCGAAATTCCGCGTATCAGTGATGCGGAACTTGAATATCTGTATAAAAGAGCAAAACACCTGCACGAAGAAACCGATTTTGCAGTTTTCGGCTGGTTTAACGGGAGTATTTTTGAAACATCACAATTTTTATGCGAATGGGGAGAGTTTATGATCAGGCTTGCATCGGATAAGGATTTTGCTCATAAGCTGCTCGGCAAACTCACCGATGCGGCTATCCGGGATTTAAGGCTCTACCTCGATGCGGCCGGAGATTATATCGATATTATCGGTTTCGGAGATGATTTCGGTTTTCAGGACGGACTTCAGATTTCGCCGGATCTGTTTCGGGAGATGTTTAAGCCGCGTCTTGCATCGATCTACGGGGAAGCGCACAAACTGACGGATGCATTTGTTCTTATGCATTCTTGCGGATCCATAGAACGGCTGATAGATGATTTTATAGAAATAGGTGTGGATGTGCTTAATCCGGTATCTTAAAAAAACCTATGGCAGCCGTATTGCGTTCTGGGGCGGCGGCTGTGATGTGCAGAGAATTCTTCCCCTGGGGTCGGAAGAAGAGATAAAGAAGGATGTTCGGAACAGGTTTAAGGTATTCGGTGAGGGAGGGGGATTTGTATTTGCTCCGATCCATAATATACAGGCCGATGTTCCGCCGGAGAATGTTGCTGCAATGTACGAAGCCGCTGCAGAGCAGTAACATAATGTTTGCTTGACATTGTAACTTGTTAATAACTATAGTAGGTAAATCATGGAAAAGAGACTTATTACTTCCGCATTACCATATGTAAACAATATTCCCCATCTCGGGAATCTTATCCAGGTACTCTCCGCGGATGTTTTTGCCCGTTACTGTAAAATGCGCGGTTTTGATACATTGTACATATGCGGTACGGACGAATACGGGACAGCTACCGAGACAAGAGCTCTCGAAGAAGGAATTACACCGAAAGAACTATGTGACCGCTATTATAAAATCCATTCGGATATCTATGAGTGGTTCAATATAGATTTCAGTGATTTCGGAAGAACATCGAGACCGGAGCATACGGAAATTACTCAGTATATATTTAAAAAACTCGATATAAACGGATATATTCGGAAACAGACGGATGAGCAGACCTACTGCGAAACCTGCTCACGGTTCCTTGCCGACAGATACGTTTCGGGTGTCTGTCCGCACTGTGGTTATGAGAGTGCCCGCGGGGATCAATGCGAGAACTGCGGAAAGCTTCTCGATCCGATGGAGCTTATAAATCCGAAGTGCAGTGTCTGTGGCAATAAACCTGTCGTCAAAAAGACGAAACATCTCTATATCGATCTGCCCGTTATTCTTCCTCAGTTAAAGAAGTGGATGGATAAAGCTTCTGCGGATGGATTCTGGGCTCATAATGCCGTACAGATGACAAATGCGTGGATACGCGACGGCTTAAAAAAACGCTGTATTACACGTGATTTAAAGTGGGGTATCCCCGTTCCTAAGGAAGGGTTCGAGAAAAAGGTTTTTTATGTTTGGTTCGATGCACCGATCGGTTATATCTCGATGACAATGCACATTAAAGAGGACTGGGAGAACTGGTGGAAAAATCCGGAAGAGGTAAAACTTTATCAATTTGTAGGCAAGGATAATATCCCGTTTCATACTGTTATTTTCCCTTCCTCATTAATAGGGACAGGTGAAAAATGGACTCTCCTGTACCATATGTCATCCACGGAATATTTAAACTATGAGAGCGGTAAATTCTCGAAAAGTAAAGGCATAGGGGTGTTTGGTACGGATGCAAAGGAAACCGGAATACCGGCAGATGTATGGAGGTTCTATATCTTCTACAACAGGCCGGAGAAATCCGATGCGCTTTTTACATGGAAAGATTTTCAGGAAAAGGTAAACGGAGAACTCATAGGGAATCTTTCCAATCTGGTCAACAGAACACTTACATTTGCAGTGCGGTACTTCGACGGGGTAATTTCCGAAGGAAAAAAGGATACTGAATTATGGAAGAAAGCAGTCCGGCTGGAAAAAGGAATAGAAGAATCCCTCGAAAAAGTCGAACTTCGTGATGCGTTCAGAAAGATATTTGCACTCTCCTCACTCGGCAATAAGAAATTTCAGGATGCAGAGCCGTGGAAAGTAGTAAAAGAAAATCAGGATGAGGTAAAAAATCTACTGTGGAATCTTCTCTGCCTTATACGGGATCTGGCAATTCTGATTCGACCTTATATGCCGGAAACATCGGATAAAATCCTTGACATGCTGGATGCTAAGGATAATTCCTGGGAGAAACTTGGTAAACTTTCAGCGGTTAAATATATAAAGAAGCCCGAATTACTCTTTAAAAAGCTGGAGGATAAAGAGACGGAGGCATTCAGAGACCGTTTTTCCGGAAGTCAGGAAGAACGCAAAGACAGTACGGTTAACAAATTCAGAAATAAAGTCGAACTTCGGATAGGCAGAATTACGGAAATAGAAAAACATCCGAAGGCCGACAGGCTTTATATAGAAAAGGTGGATGTCGGAGGTCGTATCCGGGCTTGTTCCGTATTACAGCGAAGAAGAGCTCCTTGGGAAAAATATCATAATTGTTGCAAATCTTAAAAGCGCAAAGCTGCGAGGAGTGGAGAGCAGGGGAATGCTACTTGCCGCAGATGGTAAGGATAGTGTAGAGGTGCTTTTTGCAGGTAATGCCGAGCCGGGCAGCAGGGTTATTCTTGAAGGCGATAATCCTGATGATTATACGGATAGTCCTGAATTAATAGATATCGATGAATTTTTCTCTGTTCCGATCCGGGTGG
>QILZ01000088.1 GCA_003233545.1 Spirochaetales bacterium | reverse complement strand
TTCGCTCCAAACACCGCAGACTACATCGATGTGCCGCCCGAGCGTGCGGAGCGGAACATGAAGACACTGAAACGCCTTGCGGAGATATTCAAAAAATACAGCCGGTACGACATCCGGATAGAGGGCCACGCCGTCATGGTTTATTGGAACGATCCTGAGAAGGGCAAACTCGAGCAGGTGCAGGTTCTTATACCCCTCTCGAAGGCGCGGGCCGTGGCGATAAAGACCGCACTCGTCAGGCTGGGTCTCGATGCAGATCACATAACGACAGTTGGGCTCGGCGCTGCCGACCCGATTGTACCGTTCAGCGACCTGGAAAACCGCTGGAAGGACCGCAGAGTCGAGTTCATTCTAATTCGTAACACGGACAGCAGCAATTGAGATAAAATAGCGGAATCTAAAAACCCCGAAAGTGTGTTCCTGTGTCAGGTGATTTATCAAATAACAGGCATAAAATCATTACCAAAGCTGTAAGGAAAAAGAACTGAAAAAATAATCCTCTGGTCAGAGAAGTTTGGCAAGATGCCTGAAAGTTCACCATTAACGATTTATAAAAAGTATTGACTAATTATAAATTATATTTATTTTAGTAGTATGAGTTTTGTTAAACGGGAGATCGAAAACTATTTATTAGAACAAATAGCAAAACAAAACATTGTCGTTCTGACAGGTATGAGGCAGACCGGGAAAACAACTCTTCTAAAGTATATAAAAGAGCATTACTTTAATACTAATTCCGTTTACTTAAGCCTGGATAATCCTGACTATATAAGCTATTGTCAATCAACTGTAAGTTTGCTGAATTTCATCAAATTACAGAGAATAAATATTTCAAAAGATGCCTTTGTTTTTTTAGATGAATTCCAATTTGTTCCTGATATCATTCAAAAGATTAAATATATCTCTGATAATTACAGGGGTATAAAATTTATACTAAGCGGTTCATCTTCTTTAATGATTTTTTCTTATCTAAAGGAAAGTCTTGCAGGCAGAAAAAGGGTTATCCAATTACTGCCTTTTTCCTATGAAGAAATTTTTAAAGAGGAAATTAACAACCTGTTATCTTTAGACTTTTCCAACAATTTCACGTTACAAGCACTTGAACTGTATTCAAAGCAGAGTGAAATTCTTATGTTTGGCAAGATGCCTAAAATTACCCTCGAGAAAAATCATCAGGAAAAAATCTTAGAACTGGAAGAAATATATTCCTCATATATTCAGAAAGACATACGGCATTTTGTAAAAGGAACAGATTTTGTAAAGGTTAACACACTGTTAAAATTACTTGCAAATCAATGCTGTAAAGAAGTTAATATCAACTCGCTTTCTAATCTATCATCTCTGTCAGCTTATAAAGTAAAAGAGTATTTAAGAATATTCGAACAGACTTTTATAATAAAAACGGTTCATCCTTTTTCAGTGAATAAAAGAAGTGAAATAATAAAACAGCCGAAAGTTTATTTTCTTGACAATGGAATCAGGAATATTGTTCTGCACAATTTTACAAGGCTCGAAAACAGAACTGATAGGGGGGAACTATTCGAAAACATGGTTTTCTGCGAACTTATAAAATTAACTTCCATGTTTCCGCAGCTTAAACTTTACTATTGGAAGAAGAAAAGCTATAAAAGTGAAATAGATTTTATATTACAAAAGGATGCTGCTATTTTGCCTATCGAGGCAAAGTATTTCTTAAATGACCGGCAAAGAATAATTAACCTTGAAAATTTTGTATCGAAAAATAATCTGTCCGCAGGATATGTTATTTCAACAAATTTCATTAATTTAAGCGGCAGAATAAAATATTTAACATTGTTCAATCTTCCGCTGCTTGTTAAAGAGCTCATAAAATAACCATTTGCAAAAATCGCTGTATTTTAGCTGTATAGCACTTTAAAACTTATAAGCTGCTTTTCTTCGATATCTGTTCCCTTACTCTTTTCATTATGATATCACATGCCCGTGGTATGGAATCGACCAGTACCCCGGATAGACCCATCCGGACCATCTCCGGGATATTCTTTATTTGACAGGTGATTATTATGACCTTTACTCCGGTTGATTCCTTAAGCTCTTTTAGTAAATTTGATGTGGGCAGCTGATGCATCGAAAAATCATCGATCTTATTTTCAGGCAGATCATCGATTGAAACTTCAAATATTTCACCTGCCGTTCTTCCTGCATCTATTGCATCGACAATGATTATTTCTTCAGGTCTTTCATCTCCGATAACGATATCGAAAAGTATTTTTCTCACAGCCGTTCCGGCATCGATAAGTGATACATCAGCGGGAATGCGATAGTTATCTCTTAAATATTCGATTACCGCAGGACCAAATCCATCATCATTAAAGAGAATGTTTCCGCATCCCAAAATCAATATTTTCTTATTCCAATAATCATTCATACCAGATGCCGAGTTTTAGAAAAACTAAAATATCCTGTCATCGATTTAAAATCCCGGTTTTTAATTCTTAAAGGTATCTTTTAAATTCCCACCGGCATCCAATATATCGACACGCACTGCAATACGGCCGTCAAGATTATGAGTAGCACAGGACAGGCACGGGTCATACGCCCGAATGGCCATCTCGACCCTGTTCAAAATACCCTGATCATACTTCCCGTCTTTAATCAGAGCTTTCGCTGCCTGGTTCACAGACATACTGATAGGAGCGTTATTCTGTGTGGTGGCAACTATTAAATTAACATCCGTAATTATACCTTTTTCATCGGTTTCATAATCATGGAAAAGAGTACCTCTCGGCGCTTCCACACATCCCACCCCTCTTGCTGCTCTCGGAGTTACAGGGACTCTGGTTTCTCTACTTGTTATATCGGGGTCATTTAAAAGCTCCACAACATGCTCGGCATTATAAAGTAGTTCGATAAGTCTTGTCCAATGATATAAAAGTGTCAATTGGGCCGGACGGCCGAACTTTGCCCTGAACTCTTCGAATTCCTTCTGTGCTAATGGCGTCGCTATCCTATCGGCAACATTGATCCTCGCCAGTGAATTGCATTAATATCCATCGAAAACCCATCACCCCATGATTTAGCATAAGGAAACTTCTGGTATGACCAATCCTCTACCTTTTCTGAAATAAAATCCGTATACTGATCATAAGTAAAATCTTCATATGAACCATCCTGTTTCATAAGCCTGAGCTTGCCATCATACAGGTTAAGTGTTCCGTCGTCTGTAACCGTACCAAGAAATCCCGTATTTATTACCCCTAAACTTTTTACAGTATCAAAGTATTCTGAGAAAATATTTTCTTTGGCAAAAGCTATGGAAAATTTTGCGAATTCTAAAACTTCTTCTGCCATGGGAAGGACATCATCCCTTTCTTTTTGAGTCAGTGGTTTACTGAACCCCCCCGGGACAGCTGTAACAGGATGAATTGGTTTTCCTGAAACAATTTCGAGCATCTGTGCGCCGAGATGCCGGTTAC
>QILZ01000323.1 GCA_003233545.1 Spirochaetales bacterium | reverse complement strand
GGCCTTGTAAGGCTTGCTATTTCCACGGAGAAGATAACCAGTGAAATAATCAGTTCCAGAAATACCCTTGTTATTCAGACAGGAATAATTGCATTAATTGCCACTCTTTTAGGCATAATCGGAGCCATAATCCTTTCAAGTATCATAATCATGCCGATTAAGAAACTGGCACTCGGTGTGGCTGAGATAAGAGACACAGAGGATAAGGAGAAACTTAAAACACACCATATAGACATCAAATCAGGTGATGAAATCGGTACACTGGCCGATACCGTTAATCAAATGACCCAGGCTCTTGTAAAGGCCGCAATAGCAAATAAGGATCTTATTATCGGGAAGGAAATTCAGAAAATGTTTATTCCTCTCGATAAAGATGAATCCGGCAGAAAAACGAGTACCGGAGGAGTAATAAGTGATACGATAGAGATTTTCGGTTATTACGAGGGAGCAAAAGGGGTATCGGGTGATTATTTCGATTTTACAAAGGTAGATAATAATCAATATGCAATCATAAAGTGTGATGTGGCGGGGAAGGGAGTTTCCGCTTCTCTCATAATGGTAGAGGTAGCGACTATCTTTTCCACCTTTTTTAAGAGCTGGAATGGTAAAAACCCGGGCCGGAGTACAGTGGATCTCGTATACCTTATTAATGACATGCTGGAAGAACGCGGATTTAAAGGCAGGTTCGCTGCACTTACCGTTTGCATTCTTAACAGTAAGACAGGAGACAGTTACTTCTGCAATGCAGGGGATAATATACTCCATATCTACGACGGTACGGAACGAAAGATGAAACAGCGTTTACTGCCGGAAGCGCCGGCAGCCGGTGTTTTTCCGTCCATGCTTGTAGAAGCACAGTCCAGTTTTAAAAAGGTCATGAACAGGTTAAACAGCGGAGATATACTATTTCTCTTTACAGACGGACTTGAAGAGGCGAAGAGGCATTTCAGAAATCAGCAGTTCTCTGTTTCCGTGTGTGATGAGCCTGGTCTTAAAGAAGGGGAACTGCACGGCGGAACACATACGGCGGGAAGTGATAATGAAGAGTTCGGAATACCAAGAATACACGATATTATAAACTCTGTGCTCAGCAGCGGGAAATACAGGCTCTATAAATATCACAACCCGATAGCGGATGAAGAGCTGAGTTTTGATTTTACCGGATGTGGTGGCAATATAAGGGATGCCGTATCGGCACTTATTGCAATAGAGAGGATATTCAGGATATATCCTGATCCGGCTGCAGGAACCGGCGATAGAATTTCCATAGACAGGGGAATTAATGACTTTCTTATGGAACATTTTGATCAATATTCCTCATATTTTACTCACAGGGTAGAGGGGGATGAAACGGATCAATACGTAACATTTTCACACTTAAAGGAAGAGGAACAGTACGACGACCTGACTCTTCTTGCCGTTAAAAAAAAGTAGGCTGATGTTTAACATATGAAGAACGGTTATGACTGCATTATTTTAGCTGCCGGAGTATCTGCAAGGATGGGCATGTGGAAACCGGCAATGCCTTTTATGGATTCGACCATTGTCGAACATTCTGTAAATAATGCTCTTAAAGCGTGCAGGCGTGTTATACTTGTCGGCGGTTACAGATTCGGCGAACTTAAAAATTTGTTTTCCGGTTATAAAGATGTAATGATTGTGGAGAACAAACTGTACAAAAGAGGGATGTTCTCGTCCGTAAAGGCAGCTGTCCCTTTTGTGGAAACGGAACGATTTTTTATTTCTCTCGGGGATATGCCGATGATAGCTCCTGAAGTTTACAGCTATCTGGAAAATTTTAGCGAAATCGATGTCGTGATACCTCAGTACAGGGGGAAAAAAGGTCATCCTGTATTTCTCTCTTCAAAAGTGGGAAAAAGAATATTACAGTTTTCCGATGAAAGTACTATGCGTGATATCTTGCAGGAATATTATAATCTTTTAATACCTGTTGGAAATGAATATATTTTACACGATATCGATACGGCCGAAGAATATAAAACTTTTTTAGAGAAAATAGAGCATTCTACCGATATTGAATAGGGGTATAAAGTAAGGTGAAAAAATTCATAACAATTATTTTTATTCTTTTAGGTCTTTTTCCATTATCCGCTGAAAACAAGAGTATAACTATTACCAATGCCGGACTAAGTCCGTTTTATTTTGTCGTCGATCCGGAAGAATTGTCGGGTATAGATCCGGCAGGCCCTGTACCGTTATACGGACTTGTTTCGGAATTTTTTAACGGCACGGACAGAAATATTGTATTCAGAAGGATCGATCCTGAAGAAACACAAACTGTTAAGAACCTGTATCCCGGTGACCATTTGATAGTGGGTTTTTTTAAAAAGGAGAATGCTTCAAGGTATCCTGCAGGTGTATTCGGGGTTACTGTCAAGTACGGAACAACCGGGGTAAATTACATTCTGCATGAAAAACCGGTACTATTAACCGTAAACGGTAACAGCGGAATCCTTAAGAATTATTTTATCAGCAGAAGGAATGAGTTTCCGGTTACAGCCGCTGTCGAAGTTATGGCTGCCGCTTCTTTTACCGCAGGTTCCGGACCGCCATATTTTACATTGAATTACAGAGGAACGGATAGTGTCCATACTATTTCGGATTCCAGATTCTGGGGGACAGGAGGTGCTAATCTGCACTTTTTCCGGATACTGGCCGTTAAGAAGGGCATTATTCCCATCCGCCTCGAGTCCTATACGGGCTTTCTGGACAATGTATCCTATTTTTTATATTTTTATACTGTTAGAAATACTAAAGAAACGAACAGGTATACCATCGAGATTAAGCCATTATTCAAGGGTTCCCCGAAGGGATTTATCGTACTATGGACAAAGGGAATTAAGAATCCCGATATTATCGGATTTACCGGGACTAACGGCTTAAGCATGTACGGCGAAATCGATATTAAAAAGATTCCTGCAGGGTTATTAGCTTTCCATTCGAAAACCTTGTCCTTCGACCTAACATCCTGTTATTTTGATGAAGCGGAAGGGGTTTACGAGGAGTTCTTTTTAGCTTCCCTTCAGCTTACGAATTTAAATACACTGATTGTAAAATAAAAGAATATCCGCCGGAGCCGGCAGGGCCTTCTTTTATACATTGAACCTGATTACAACAACGT
>QILZ01000092.1 GCA_003233545.1 Spirochaetales bacterium | reverse complement strand
ATGCTTAAAACGCGCCGCCAGCGTTCGTTCTGAGCCAGGATCAAACTCTCCGTTATTATTTTATGACCATACCCTAAGGTATAGCCAATCCTATTTCTTCCTTACCTCACTTCTTCTCCCCTTCCCTTATTTATGACAAAGAACAAACCTCACTAATGAGGCGATGTATAATCTATATAAAAAACACAAGTATAGTCAAGTACTTTAATTTTTATTTCTTATCTTCAGCAAAGAAAGCGTATAATCAATCAAAGACCAAATTGCTATCAGTGCAGAAAGGACGAAAACAACTAAACTGTACAATTCAATACTACTACCATACCGCTGCAAAAGCAATAGCTTTTTAACAGAAAAAACGAAAATTCCCGCAAAACCTGCTATGGCATAAACCCAGGCCTTTAGCTTACCGCTTAACCTCGCTTCAAAGGCAATTCCATATCCCGATGCAACCTGGCGGATAAAACCGACACCTAAGTCTCTGTACAGAAGAATGAGAAAAATCCAGACAGGCATAATCCCCATTCCTGTAAAACAAAGAAAATAGGTAAGTCTGCTTATCGAATCTGCAAAGGGATCCAGTATTTTGCCGCTTTCACTTACAAGATCCAGCTTCCTTGCATAATATCCGTCCAGCAGGTCGCTTGCCTCTATAAGGAGGTATACCACCCACACGCCGATAACCGAATAAACTGTGCTTCCGGGTATAACTGTTTCCATAAAGAAAAAGACAAAAAAGACCGGAGCTAATACTATTCTGGCAACACTTAAGCTGTTGGGTATATTCATTAAGCCTATTCTAAAATTACTGACGATTAAGTCAATCCTCTTAAGAGGAAAAGAAACCAAAACTTTTTAAAGAAATACACTATCTTTCCATAATTACACATGTCACTTGACATACTCATAAGATGAACATAGATTTCATGGAGATGAAATTAAAAGGCAGCCTTACGAATGATATTTTAAAGACAATCATTATTCTTCTACTTTTACAATGCATAATCTATGGGACTTTAGCCGTTATTTTTAACTTTCCATACGACCTTATTATATGGTTCTACGGGGTTACGATACTCTATCATTTTTTACTTTTTCTCTTTTTGATAGCAATGAAGGAGAACTTCTATCTGGAAGAAGGTCATGTAATGCTGACTCACTTAAATGCGCCAAATATACTTACAATAGGCAGATTAAGTTCGATTCCAACGGTTCTTTTCCTATTCCTCTCGTATGACAATTTCCTGCTCGGGGCAATTATAATAATTCTTTTAACAATCATATTCTTAACGGACCTCCTCGACGGAACTCTCGCAAGAAAGCTTAAACAGATAACCCGGATCGGGAGATATATGGATTCGATAAGTGATTATCTTATTATTTTCACTACTGCCATAATATTTTTGCTTTCACGCCTTATACCGCTATGGTTTTTTGCTCTGCTCATATTTCGTTTATTTGTGCAGGCCGGAGGCATGGGAATTATTCTCCTTAAAAAAGGAGCGGTTAACCCCGAAACCTCATTCTTAGGCAAAGCCTCTGTTTTTGCCGTAATGACCCTGTTTATTCTGGAAATTTTTGAATTCCTGCATATACCATACCTTGGTAATTATTACTTTATTACCGCATGCGAATATTTTACGGGGGCAGTTATAATAGCATCGACAATCGACAAGTTTTTCTTTTTAAGCAGGAAGTTATTGTAAGGCTTTAAGATACCTCGCGTTTTTCCAGTGTCTCTACAAGAGTACTCAAATCGCTCTCTCTGGGGTAGCTGTAAAACATCCTGTATCCCGATTCGATCCTCTTCCGTAAGATGCGTGAAAGCCTACTCATCATCTCATTGTAATTATCAAAAGTGTAGTTTTTCTGACGCCCGGCACCGTTATTTCTGCCCCAGATAACAGTTACACTAAGCCGGGAAAAGAGAGTTCCCTGATAATCATGCAGGTAGTAGTACTGAAAACCACCCTCTTTATTTATTTTTCCAAGAGCAAGAAACATTTCGATAAAAGTATCGGCTTTCCGGCATATAAACGGCACAACAAAAATCATACTTAAAAAATAAAGCTATTTCTTAGTTACCGTTATCTGCAGTCCGCCGTCATTCTGGAGAAAGAGGGAATAAACCCTTAAGGGTACGGCTTTTTTTGCCGTTATATCTACCTGAACAGCTTTAATCCCGGGTATGCGGCCCTCGTATTTCTCAAAATATCCATATAGATAATCAGAAATTCCCTCAGGTTTCGGAAAATAGAAGCCCCTGTCTGTTTGCTTAAGAGTCATAATTCCATTCTCCTTTACAAAAGAGAAACCCGTTATACCTATAAAACGGTACCATGTTTTTACACCCAAAAAGACAAAACTGTCATCGAATATAACTTCTTTTACGATAGGAGCAAAGTATTCCCCCTTAATCGCCGCAATCTTCGAACCGGAAGGCCTATGAACAATTTCCAGCTTCATCACGCCGCTCCTTAAATCCAGAACGCGAATATCCGCTATTTTCGTCTCTCCTGTAAATGCATTAAGAGAATGCACAAAGAGAAAAACCGATGATACCGTCACTATCAGCAGAAGCGAAATTATCAGCCCGATACTCTTTTTAAACCTGAACATAAGAAAAAACAGTAAAGAAGCCGAAAGGAAAAACCAGAGTAATTTAATGCTTATTATTTTTAACGGTCCGGGGATAAAAATACCCCCTAAGGCAAAAACAAGTGAAACAGAAAGATAAAGTGAAAAAAGGCTCCACTTAACGGCCGTGGCAGTCTCTCTGTCCGGGATGGCTTTAAGCCTCCTGGTAGCACGGCTTAAGGCAGCTCCTGAAAATAAAGCCGAAAGAACCGCCCAGGGATAAGGAGACGCTGTAAAAAGGCTTTTAAAGATCATAGATGTGTCTATACTTGTTATCCAGGTAACTCATAAAATATCCGGGATTAACGGATTCCCCGGTTACCATCCTGCAAAGGTCGGATGCACTATAAACGCTTCCGTGGCGATGAATCTTTTCCCTTAGCCAGTCGAGTACGATTTTAAGGTTTCCCCTTTCCAGTTCCGGCTCAAGATCTGGAATTTCCTTTTTTAAAGTATCGTAAAACTGTGCTGCATAAAGATTGCCCAGGGTATAGGTGGGGAAATATCCGATCATACCTCCGGACCAATGGAT
>QILZ01000056.1 GCA_003233545.1 Spirochaetales bacterium | reverse complement strand
AGTCGATGTAACAGGAGGAAGAAAATCCTTTTTTAATCTCTTTGAAAAATTATCGAGCAGGAAATATTGAATTCTTCTCGTGGGGAAAATTACGGAGACCTGTTCAAAATTAACGCTGTGTTCATCAATTATAATATCTACGGCGGATGTTATCAGATCATCGGTAAGCGGGATAAATTTTACCATCTGCTACACCGTTTCCACTTCATAAAGATCAGTGTAAAGCAGAAAGCCCTTAAAGGTCTTTCCAAGATAGATGTTTTTCAGCATATCGATGTATTCGGCAACCTGATTCCGGTACTCTTTTCTGTGTTCCTTTCCGGTTTTGTAATCTATTACATATAATTTGTTTTCATATATGTTAATTCTATCCGCTCTTTTAACCTGGTAAATATTATTGGTTGTTTTTATTATTTCACGTTCATTAAAGTACTTAAAATCTCCCAGGTAAAAATATTTTACTTCACTCTTTAATATGAACCGCACAAGATTTTCCTTTTCATCTTCTGCAAGGTCATAGGAATTCGAAAGTTCGATAAGGGTTTCTGCCAGTTTATTCTCTTTTGCATAGACTTTAAGACGGGAAAGTATTTCGTGTATTTTTTCTCCTCTTTCCGCGGCTTCTGCCTTTTTCCGCATGGTTTTTGAGTAAAAAACAAGAAAGCTTCGTTCCCATTCGGCTGTTAATTTGTTTTTAGACTGCAGAGCGGTCGAGGGAACCATTTTCCGTTCTTTGATTTTAGATTTTTGCAGTGTACCTCTTTCAAAGTAAAAATTATCTCCGTCGGTCTTAATGTTATTCCTGATAAACGGATTGTCATAAACAAGCTGAAAGAGCCCACGGGGCTTACGAAATTCATCTTTTGTCCCTGGTGTTGCCGGTTTGGAAACCATGGGGACAATCAAAACTTCTTTCGGCCGTGTAAAAGCAACATAGAGAAGGTTGAGTTCATCTATATATTGCTTTGTAATTTCATCGAGGTAGATATCCGCAAGCTCTCTGCATGCCTGTGCATAGGATTTGTTAATATAATAGAAAATCCCTTTGCTTAAAAATATATTACTATTGGGCTGTTTAGTGTTTTTTAAGGGAACAATAACCGCCGGGAATTCCAGTCCCTTGGATTTATGTATTGTTAAAACTTTTACACTGCTGCCGGAATTACTGGAATCGATCGAGTATTTTGTGCTGCCTGCAAGATGCTGCTCCCACCTGTTTAAAAAAGCGGAAACCGAAGCAACTCCCTCCTTTTCCAGGAAATGAAGTATCTCTCCGAATTTTAATAAGAAAGGTGTGGATCCCGGGAAATTTTCATAAATACTGAATACGGATATTATATCTTCGAACAGGTCGTAGGGAGGAAGCAGCCCTGCCGATTGAAAGAAAGGTTTTATGTACTTTTCCCATTCCGAGAGATAATTTTCTTTAAAACTTTTGTAAACAGGACGTTTTTTATTTATGAAAATTCTGTTATCGGAAAATCTGCGGCCGGTAACAGAATTAAAAATTCCTCCTGTTATAAAGGACAAAAAACTCAAATCATCGGGGGGATATTCAAGGAACCTCATGAAGGCAATTATTTCATTCAGAACAGGACTGGATGATAGTAACAGGGATTCATCGGAAATGGTTTCTATGCCGTTTTCTTCGAGGTATTCGATAATACTTCTGGCTTCATTATTTGTACGGACAAGGACTGCAATATCATCAGGAGAAAATCCGGATTTAATAAGATCCAGTACGCTGTCTTTTGTGAGTTCGAAGAGTCTGTTCCGGTCATCGGTACTACAGCCTTTTATGCATACATAACCTGCGGATTCCCTGTCGTTACTGTTATTCTGCCTGCTCGATTTAAAATTATCCGCTATGGAAGCAGAAACAGGTTCTTCCGCTGTTAGTGCTATGTTTTCCGGCGACCAGAATTTATTGTTGAACCTGACAATTTCTGCCTGGCTTCTATAGTTAGTTTTAAGCTCCTCCTCTGAGCAGCTGTTATGCCTTAAGGCCGGCACTGCATTGTAAAGTGCGTTTTTATCCAGTAATTTCGATGCGCCCCCTCTCCACCTGTAGATTGCCTGTTTTTTATCCCCGACAACGAGCAGGGAGGCTCCTTCATCCAGGGAGAATATTTCATCTATAAGAGGAGATAGGGCTTCGAATTGAATTTCGCTTGTATCCTGAAACTCATCAAAAAGAAATGAAAGAAACCTGTCGGAGAGTTTAATATAGAGATAGGGGACTGCATCGGGATAATTTGAATTTTGTGTTTGTTTACTCCAGTCGAGTAACTGTCTGCGGAGTATGGAACTTTGTTCATCGACATATACCGTTTTTTTAATACGTGAATGCCAGGCGTTAAGGAAGTCTGCAAAGAACGTCGAAAAACGTGAAACCTGATACCTGCTCATGTATTTCGCCAATGTTCCCGAATTATTTACCGCGTTTAAGAGAAAGTTTGTGCCCTGGACTTTTATATCTTCAGAGGCGTTTTTTTTAAAGAAATTATAGCCGTCATCGAGGTTTTTAAAATGGAAGAGTCTTGAACTTATAACTGATTCCACGGTATCTTTACTGTATGTACCGGTTCCGCACAGCTTCTCCATTTTTTCCATCATTCTATTTTGAATTTTGCCTTTGTTTATGAACCGACTGATTTTTGAATCAGTTATAAATTTATAGAATTCTTTAAGGCTTTCTCTAAAGGTGCCGTATGCTTCTGCTACTGTTTTTTTGTTGTCGATTATCCCGTCCGGTTTAATATCATACTTGAGGGATTCGTTGTAGAAGTGTACCAGGTTCTGTTTAATAAGTGTATCGGGAGCTTTGGCCGACATACTGTCTGTTGCCCAGAGCTCCGAAAGTACTCCTTCGAGGCGGTTCCATTCTTTTTCTGCGAGATGTTCAATGTATTCTCCGCAGAATTTATCCAGCTCTTCGGTTTTGTCGATTCCTATGGAATAGTCAGGGTTTAGTCCGAGTTCCGGTGTAATTACTTTAATAATCGAGCTCATAAGAGAGTCGATTGTTTTTACATTAAAATCACTGTAGAATAGAAATATACTTAAAATCGCGTCCTTTGCAATTTCCATTATCCTTTCCGCAGATATTCCCGCTTTTAAGGCAAGGTCACGGAGGAACGTATTATCCGCAGAATCCGCAGAATCTAAGCGGGA
>QILZ01000252.1 GCA_003233545.1 Spirochaetales bacterium | reverse complement strand
ACGTAGCCGGTATTACCCCATCCTTTAAAATCTTTCGAAAATCTTGCATCTTTAAGAATTAACGGTTTCGCTGTTTCTTCCATCTTCTGAATAAGCCTGTTCCCTTTGTAATATTTGCCTACTGCATTGCTATCCGGCAGATCCTTTCCTGCGACAACTTTAAGTTTATTCCCTTCCTTGATCATAATAGATGCACTGTCGTATGGTACAACACGTCTTATTTCTGTCAGTATCCTGTTTAATACCTCGGAGAGATTAAGGCTTCTTGTTATTACCGTAGCTGCCGATTGTAATGCTTCGTTCCTGAGGCGCTGCTTTCTTTCTTCTGCAAACAGCCTGGCATTCTCGATTGCAATGGCTGCCTGGTTAGAGAAGAGTTTCCATATTCTTAAGGAGTCGCGGGTAAATTGGCCGGGTTTAAACTCCGAGATATTCATAACTCCGACAACACGTTCCCTTATCTTTAAAGGGATACTCACAATCGAGCCGGACCATTTTCCCTTTTTATTTCTGAATATGGAATCGTTTTGTATGTCGGTTATAATCTGTGTTTTTCCGCTGTGCGCTACTGTGTAGGTTATCCCGTTTTTTCGCGGTTTGGAGAAAGATTTATCCCATTTTCCGTCCGGGCCTAAAGCAGCACCGAATTCTAATTGTTTATTTTTATATAAAAAGATGTGTGCAAGGCTGGCCGGGGCAAGTTCCAATGCGGAGGTGAGTAACGAATCGAGTATGGACTGTAGATCTAAAGATGCATCCAGCGCGGGGTTTACCTGGAGAACAGCATCGATTGCCTTTCTTGCAAGGCGGAACCTGTGCGAAATATGATTGTATTTAATCGCTGCGGATAATACGCGTGAAAAGAGTTTTAGAAGAAATAAGTCGTTAGAATTAAAATAGCTGTTCTCTTTATGGGATAGAAAAATAAGAGACCCGAAAATACTCTGAAACGAAAGGGGACATGTGATTATACTCTTTACACCATTGTCGATGAGAATTTTTAATCTTTTTCCGCTGTTAGTATAGTCATTATTACAGGATGGCTTTTTTATGTTGAGTTTTGCAGCTATTTCCTTAAGTTGTATGGAGTTAAGTGGGGTTCCGCCGCCATGGAAATAAAACTTCGGCAGAGCCGGAATATTGCGGTTTAGTATCATAATTCCGGAATCGGCACCAAGTATTTTTTCCGCACTTGCAAATATGTTGGGAAGTTCTTCTTCGAAGCTGGAAGAAGATGCGAGTTTATCGGTGAGCTTAACCAGTAATTTTAGATTCTCTTCGGAGAAATTCTCCTTTAACATACTACTACTGTAGTACACTTGACCGCATTTTGCAAATCCATCTTTCGGAAGCTTTACAAAATTATATTGGTTACATAAACGTAATTTATTACCGGTGCTCTATTTAGGAGTTCTGTTTTGTCCGGATCCTCGCCCAGGTATCACGAAGAGCCACTGTCCTGTTAAAAACGGGATTGCCGGGATTCGAGTCCCTGTTGTCTATGCAGAAGTACCCCTTTCTTAAGAATTGATAGTTTTCTCCCTCTTTTGCTTCCGAAAGGGAAGGTTCTATCCGGCAGTTTTTAAGTACAGCCAGAGATTCCCTGTTTATATAATCGGTAAAATCCTTTCCCTCCTCTGCTTCGAGAGGATTTTCCCTTGTAAAGAGGTTGTTGTAAAGCCTGATTTCCGTTTTTACGGAATGACGGGCGGAAACCCAGTGTATTGTGCCTCTTACCTTTCGGCCGTCAGGCGCCTCACCGCCGCGTGTTGCAGGGTCGTATGTGCAGAGGAGTTCTTTTATCTGTCCGTTTTCATCCTTAATGACATTAGTACAGGTGATAAAATATGCATGTTTAAGCCGTACTTCCCTTCCGGGAGCAAGCCTGAAGTATTTTTTAGGAGGTTCTTCGAGAAAATCATCCTGTTCAATGTACAATACTCCGGAAAAGGGTATTTTCCTTATTCCTGCGGAGCTGTCTTCCGGATTGTTTTCCGCATCGAGCCATTCTTCTTTCCCCTCCGGGTAATTTGTAATTGTAACTTTAAGCGGGCTGAGTACGGCCATTCTTCTCTGCGCCGTTCTGTTAAGCTCATCGCGGAGTATATACTCGAGCAGAGCAAAATCTATAGTACTTTCCGTTTTGGAAACACCGATCCTCTCGCAGAACTTTCTTATTGCCAGCGGGGTATAGCCTCTTCTCCTGAGCCCCGAAATGGTAGGCATCCTGGGATCGTCCCATCCGCTTACATACCCTTCCTCTACGAGTTTAAGAAGTTTCCTCTTGCTCATTACCGTATAGGTGAGGTTGAGTCTGGCAAACTCGATCTGCCTCGGATGAGGGATTTCAGGGAGCTGATCCAAAAACCAGTCGTACAGGGGCCTGTGGTTTTCGAATTCCAAAGTGCATAACGAATGTGTTATGTTTTCTATTGAATCTTCGAGTCCGTGCGCCCAGTCATACATCGGGTAGATACACCATGTATTTCCTGTCCGGGGATGGGGCACCTTTTTTATTCTGTACATAACAGGATCGCGAAGATTCAAGTTCGGGGATTTCATGTCTATCTTTGCTCTTAAGACACATTCACCTTCAGTAAACTCCCCGTTTTTCATCTTTTCGAAAAGGGTAAGGTTTTCTTCAGGGGTCCTGTTACGATAGGAGCTCTCTATTCCCGGACTGGTAGGAGTTCCGCGCATTCTGCTGATCTCCTCCGGTGCCGAACTGTCAACATAGGCTTTACCTTCTTCTATTAATTTAAGGGCGTACCGGTAGAATTTGTTAAAATAGTCCGAGGCATAAAAAAGCCTGTCTTCCCAATCGAAGCCGAGCCATTTTACATCCTCTATTATGGATTCTATGTATTCCGATGCTTCTTTTTCCGGATTTGTATCGTCAAAACGTAGATTACATTTGCCTCCGAACCTAATAGCTGTTGTGAAATTCAGTACGATGGATTTTGCATGTCCTATATGGAGATATCCGTTCGGTTCGGGAGGGAAACGGGTATGGACCCTCTTTCCGTACCTGCCGGAAGCGAGATCTCTGTCTATTATTTCATGTATAAAGTTGGAATTTACCTGGGCTTTTCCATTGTCCGTTTTGTTCACCTTTTCTCCTGTTGTATATTGTAACCTCTATGCTATTATTATACATTAAGGAAAAAAGAAATGCTATATT
>QILZ01000175.1 GCA_003233545.1 Spirochaetales bacterium | reverse complement strand
TTCGATGTTATCCGGCAGTTTTTTAGCAAAATTGCTGTACATAAATTGATACAGCCCCTTAAATTTTCTTCTTCCTTTTGCAAAATGAATTACAAAGGTGTTTCTGCTGAGTTCTTCTCCTAACAGGAATCCCCCAGGTTCATCATCCACATAACATATACAACCTGTCAGATCCAGGGTTTCCATAAGATTAATGGCTTCCCTGCATGCGGCATAATCGGTTTCGTT
Organism: Spirochaetales bacterium; assembly: GCA_003233545.1. Lineage (GTDB taxonomy): Bacteria > Spirochaetota > Spirochaetia > SZUA-6 > SZUA-6 > SZUA-6. The sequence goes on along the minus strand of QILZ01000175.1, from coordinate 2,955 downwards.
CTGTTCCGAACCGATATCTTCCTGCCACTTGTCGAGTATTGTCAATGCATCCGCTTTGTTGTTTTTCGATAGTACTTTTTCTTTGAACGAGTACTTTTCTTTAAACTGTTTTAAGAGATTTCTTTTTTTATGGAGTTTCCGGCCGGGATAATGACTTATCTTATCCCTGGAATATATATAATCCGAGTCTCCGTCGTGATATGAAAAATGCAGATTAAGCGGTGTAAAATGTAGAAGAGTAGTCTCTTCTATAGGAAAGCATAGAGGATATTCCTCCATGTGTCTGTAAAGATTTTTCGCAGTTTCCGGTGTTACCGGAGAAAGAGGCATAATATATTCTTTTTTATCGTAGGTTTTTCCGAGTATGTAAACATCATCGTTAATAAGAAGTCTGTAGTCGTGCACTTCCCGAAAAAGATAGAGATTTGCGAAACTGTACTCGGAAATTCTGCTGGGATTGTCTGCTATACGCCGGGAAATAACGGCTTTATGTTTTAAATTTAATTTTTCGATATTCATTATCTGATAATTTAATTATTTTATAATAGACGGTCAATAATTATGATAAAAATAATAATTATATTTTAGTAAATAACATGACACAGTATTACGGTATTTTGCAGTAATATCACTTATACCCGTGCATTACGAATTTGAATATTGAAATTCCAGCCTGTTGTATTTCAGGTTGTCTTCGGCCTGTATAAATGAACTCCAGTAACAGCCGTCGCAGTTTATAGATTTTCTTGCCGCTTTCCATTCCTCTGAAAAAGATCTGTATTTCTCCGGGGTTAAACTGACAATATTGTATTTATCCGCAAGTTCTGTTCGGAATTCATTGCAGAGCATTAAACCGCCGTCGGAATCTATTCTGAGCTGTAACGGATTGGTACACTGCCAGTCGTTTTTTATTCCGTATACCGGCATATTTCTTAAATAAATATCGGGCACGGAAATCTTAAGTCCCAGTCTTTTAAGCTCCAGCAGTTTTTCTGACAATAAAATGAAATCATCTTTTTTATTATCAGGTATAAGATAATCCCGGTTCATATTACTGTCGGAAAATTCCTTATTCGGGTTTGTTGTATGCTGTATGGTGCAGAGGTTAACATAAAAGCCCTCTTTAGATAGTTTGTTTACTAAATCCGGAATCTCATGCATATTAAATCTATGAATAACTACATTGGCCGCAAGAAGGGGAACACCTTTCCTTTGCAGGTATCGAAGCATACCATAACCGTTTCTGGATTTCCTGGAAGTACTTATATCGATCTTTAAATCTTCCAGGCTGTCGACACTTGCAAAGTAGCCCCACAGACCGGATTCCGCCAGAGTATCCGCTGTTTTATCCGAAAAAGTAGAGTTGGACAGGACCGCTGTTTTTATTCCCTTTTTAAGGCTGTAACGCAGCAGGTCGGGAAGCCACTTTTTAAGAGTCGGTTCTCCGCCCAGTATTTTTACCGTCTTTATGCCGATTCTTTCCATATTGTCATACGCGTGTGCCCAGTCCTGAAGTGAAAGGTCTTTAATTTCGGATTTGACCAGCTTACAGTAACCGCATTTTAAATTACAATGTCTTGTTAAATAGATCTGTGCCTCTGTTATTTTAAACATTTTTCCTCCCATTTTAAAAAAATCTTTGTATGGCTATACTAATTCTTAACTGCATTTTTAATCTTTATCTTGTCTATCTCATTAAGCCGTCTGCCGGATGCTATCTTTGCCCAGGTTGTAAAATTGTAGAATCTCAGTGCATTAGCTGCATCACGAACCTCATGGTAAAGATCGAGGCTGCCGGTCGGCAGAAAAAAATCCTCGACATTATCCGTTCCTATTCTTACCGGGATATCTTCCAGAAGAAGATCGAGTACCCTTGTTATACTGTTATGCATGGGAACCAGAATATCCCTGTTTTGTTTATTGGATATGGTTGCGGAGGGACAGACAATTATCCCTATGTTGGTTTCTTTAAGTCCGTCTATAATTTTCCTGAATCTTTCTTCGCTGAAGGAGGCTATGGAAAGAGCGTGAATTGCCCAGATTGTAGGTGTTTTCCTCCGCATATGGCCGGTAGAATCGGGACGCAGCCATCTGACCGCTTCTATAAGGGTTTCGGTTCCGTTTTCGTTCGGATTATTGGTCTGGTCGATCTGCATATGTACGTCTTTGTAGTCGTAAGAGTTTGCCAGTGTAATTATTCTTCGAAAATGCTCTGTAAATCCTATATGGCCTGTCCGCATATCCCGTTCCGGGAGGGTTCCGATAAAATCGGCATATTTTGCTCCGCGGGAAAACAGTTCCCATCTGTCTTTGCCGGAATCCTTGAATCCGAATATCGGATATGCTCCGACCCTTAAATCTATCTTTTTCGAATACTGATTTTTCAGCTCGATGGCTGTTTCCAGTGCTGTTAATCCTATACAATCCGCCGTAGTATCTATAAAAGTGTCGATACGCCTGATACCGTTTTTTATACTTTCATCCAGTGCATGTCCGATCCTGGATTTTAATGAGGCTTTTGTATATGCAAGCCCCTCGTGCAGAGCTCCTGTAGTATGCTGTTTTGCTTCCAGCGGATATGTGGAAATATCCCACGGATCCATATCGGCATGCTCCACATACTTAGGTTCCATAATAAATGCCCTGTCCAGGTGCGCATGTGCATTAAACCAGCCTCCCAGCTTTCCCACATGCCTTCTTACTTCCGTTTCGAAACTCATAAAACCTCCTTTTAGTTGATGTTGTTTTTAGGCAAAAAAAAGCCCCTTCCTTTTTCAGAAAGGAAGGGGCTTATAAAGCCATTGCCGTTTTTTATCTTTTTATCTTTTTTGTATTTTAACCGCTTTCGGATATGCATCAGTTAATACTACCTTTTGTTTTGGATCGTATTAAACAGAACTTGCCGTGTTATGTCAAGTAGTTTATCAGCATTATTTTTAATTACGATTTACATAT
>QILZ01000054.1 GCA_003233545.1 Spirochaetales bacterium | reverse complement strand
AAATTCAATTCTATCATATCGGCACCTGCATCGGTAACAGCCTTTGCAAGATCATACCATTCCTGATTCGAGAAGCCCATAATACTGGCCATAACGATATGATCCGGATAATGTTTCTTAAGGTACATAATATCGAGAAGATTTGCCTTAAAGCCCCTGTCCGAAGTCTGTTCGACATTCTGAAGCCCGACAAGACGTTTATTGCCGTAATGATAACCGTGCATTCTCGGTGAAGGATGGATAATAGGCAGCCTGTCCGTAACAACTGTTTTATATGCCACTCCTCCCCATCCTGTTTCAAACGCCCTGCCGACCATCTCCGCACTGTTGGAAACAGGAGATGAAGAAAGCATAAAGGGGTTTTTAAATTTCACCCCGCAAAAATCTACAGATAAATCCGGTTTTTTAGACATCGTCTTACTCCTCTCCTCTTAAGTATTTTTTTATGGCGCGTGCAGCAATTTTACCATCCTGTACAGCTTCCACAACCAGAGCCGGTCCGCGTACAATATCACCACCCGCAAAAATACCATTAACGGATGTGGCACCTGTTTTCTTATCGATCTCAATATATTTTTTAGCATTTGTCTTTACAGACGGATACCAGCCCGTCGAACCTTCTGCAGCTTTAGACCCGATTGCTTCTATTACAACATCAGCATCCATCACCCATTCCGAGCCGGGAATTTCTACCGGCCGCCTTCTTCCGGAAGAATCTTTTTCTCCCAACTTTGTTCTTATGACTTTTAAACCTTTTAACTTACCGTTTTCCACTACAAAATCCACAGGCTGGTTTAAAAGCAGAAAGTGTATCCCTTCCTTAAGGGCTTCCATTTTTTCTCCTTCTTCGGAAGGCATCTGTTTAAATGAGCGCCTGTACACAAGATAAACGTCTTTCGCGCCAAGACGTCTTGCAGTTTCCGCACTATCCATAGCAACGGAACCGCCTCCTATTACCGCAATATTCCTTCCTGCAATCATGGCACCAAATTCCTCATGCTTTCCCTCTCTCAGTGCCGAAAGAAATTCAGTCGCAGTAAAAACACCTTCTATATTCTCTGAATTTTCTTTAAGCCGAATCGGTTCCCACAGACCGGGAGCAAGAAAGACAGCCCTGTAACCTTCTTCTAACAGCTTTTCCGCTCCACCCTTTTTATCTACCGGAGCATTACACTTTATCTCTACCCCGAGGCCGGTGATATCTTTAAGTTCCTCCATAAAAAAATTCTCCGAAAGCCTGTAAGCAGGCACTCCGTATGTAAGTACCCCGCCCGGCTTCGGACGTGCCTCGAAAATTGTTACACTGTATCCGTCCTTTGCAAGTTCAGCGGCACAGCTTAAACCGGCAGGCCCCGAACCTACAACGGCGACTCTCTCTTTATCTGCTTTTGGTTTCTTAAAAACCTTAAAGCCGGTTTCCCATGAATGTTCTACAAGGAATCTCTGTATTTTCCCGATCCGGATAGGCCGGTCTATCTCCGTAGCACTGCATTCGAGTTCACAGAGAAGCGGTGTCGGACATAGAATTCCGCATGATCCTCCGAGTATATTGTTCTCTTTAATTGTTCTTACCGCACCCGTAACATTCTGCAAACGTAACTTACGTATAAAAGTGCCCGGATCGGTCTGTGCAGGACAGCCTTTGGAACAGGGCGGATCATAACACAGGAGACATCGATTGGCTTCGGTTACCGCCTGTCCCCATGTTAAACCCTTATCATCCATCTCTTTGAATTTTTTGGCATAACTCAATGTTGTATCCTCCTCATAAATCCCTATATCGACTGCTTAAAAAATTAAGCAGCATTATTACGAATTATTTAATACACGGTTAAATCTACCTCTTTTTTAACATCCATCCTATCTGCGGAGTTTTCTGAATAAAGTAAACAGCACCGATTACAATCAGGGCGCCTGTTATAACAAATACACCCGGTTTTTCACCGAGCATAAGCACGGAAAAGAAAACACCGAATACAGGAATAAACAGTTTAAAGCCCACAGAACGTATTACTCCTATCTTTTTAAGGGCACTGTTAAACATAAGATAAACTAATGCAGTACCAACGACCCCGATGTAGAGCAATAAGAACCAATCGTGCAGACGTATATGCAGAATACTGCCGAAACCTCCCTCTACAATCAGAATAGGAAAGACAAGAAAAAGTGTTCCGGACAGCATGGTAATAAATGTAGGCAGCAGGCCTCCGTAATTGCCGATATGTTTTTTTAGAAGAATGCTGTAAACACCCATGGAAAAAGCGGAAAGAATAAGCAGCATATCCCCGAGGAAGTGTCCCTGTAAAAGATTAAATTCTGTAAAATTCCCACCGGTCACAACGAGTGAAATACCCACAAAACCTATCACTGCTCCAAGCAGACGTGAAAAGGAAAGGCTCTCACTGATCAGCAGCGGCGCCAGGAGGGTTGTAAAGACAGGCTGTGTATTGGCTAACAGGGAACCATTGGAAGCGGTCGAAAGCTGAATACCATAGAAAAGGAATAGTGCAAAAGCGGTAACACCGAGTAAACCGAGAAAGGTCATTTCCACTAAATCGCGTTTTTCAATTTTTATATTATTTCTTTTTATTTCGCGGATAAAGAACGGCAAAATAGGGACGATACCTAAAAGGTATCTTAAGAAAGAAATAAGAAGAGGATCCACATTACTTACAATCATCTTGGTAACAGGATAAACTGTCGCCCAGACAATCATGACAAACATTAAAGCGGCATACCAATATATGCTTTTAGTCATATTAAGCCATTTTATATTTATCAAATAAAAAGATCAAGATATTTTTCAATCATGTTCCAAATTTTATTTTAAAAGATTGTAGGATAAGAATCAATGTAACAAAAATCCATAAAAGCTCGATTACACCTTGATTTCATTAAAAAGTGTGGTAATATTCTTAATTAGTATGGATAGATTTCTATTTAAAATGTTATTTCTTCTAAGCCTCATTGTGATTGTATCATCCTGCGGTGATAATGCTCTTTTTGCCCCCCTGCAGGATAATTCATCGGGGGTACAGGTAAAAACCATCCCGGACGGCGAACTCGTTAATTCGGACACACCGCTAACTTTCCAGGTTATCGATACAGCCGCAGGTAGTAAAGATCTGTCATTAGAGATTACACTTGAAGACAGCGATTCGAAAGTAATTTCCTATTCTACCATCGA
>QILZ01000166.1 GCA_003233545.1 Spirochaetales bacterium | reverse complement strand
GATATGAGAAAGTTAATTCCTGTTTTGTTATTTCTTTTAACGACTTCTTTCATAATATTTGCAGATGAGGGGAAAAAGAGTTTTACAGAGGATATCACCGGTTATCACGGGGTGGGGAAGGCAACTGCCGTAGATAAGAATGAGGCGTTAAGGCTTGCCAAAGCGGATGCTTTAAAGCTTATCTTTTCCCGGATTGGTAAAGACAAGATGTTTCAGGAAATGTTTATCTCCTCATGGCCGGGTTCGATATCGATAGAAAAAGACAGTATTACAGAAGATGAGAATGGTTTTACTGCTTCCGTGACAGTAAAGATAGACCGTAATTCGATTATCATGACCGAAGGACAGTATAGAGTTGCTGCGGTCAGCCTTTTGGACAGGGCGGAAAAAATTATTGAGGATACGGAAAAAACACTGGATGAAGCGGAAACAGCAGAAGAAAATCTTAGAATGTCGGAGGCCCTTATCGGGTATAAACATGCTTTAACAAGATGTAATGAAAACAGCGAAATGCTTAAGAATTTAGGTGATAACAGTATTTCTGCAACAGACGGTAAAAATCTCTCTTCTATTTTAAGTGTAATCGACTCCCTAAAGCTGCGTTCGGACACCGGACTTAAGAGACTCGAAGAACTTGCTAAAAAGAGCGAGAAATCAGCGGCTATGGAGGAAATAAGCAAAGCTCTGGATTTAATAGGAGATGAACTTACCAGAATAGAAAGTACATCCGGACAATATAGTAAAATAGAGCCTTTTTACGATCTTCCGAAGGAACAATTACAGTCGATTTTAATCGATGTAAATTCGTTTATCGAACGTGAAGCGGAAATGAGGGAGAAACTTGATTTTCTTTTCGGAAAGGTTTCCGAAGAAAATTTATTTGTAAAGGAAAGGATAGAAATAACCTGGTCGGATCTGGATAGAAGCGGGGAAAAACTGGTTAAAATGAGAAAGGAACTTAATCTGGAGATAAAAGAACCACGGCTTGTACGCCAGGAAAAGGCAAGGAAACGTGAGGAGAGGAGAAAAGCGGTAATTAATGCCTTTTCATATATTTTCCTGCATAATCCGTCGGAAGTTTTATCATTTCGCTACTATATCCCCGTAGTCTGGGACGGAGAAAAAAAGTTTAATTTTACAGATGAAAACAATTGGAGACTTGCATCGGAGGGGCTCCTCTCCGGTTTCTGGATACGCGGCAGTCTGGAAAACAGGGAACTTAAAATGATACGGAGTAAAGATACTACTCTTGCCTCGCAGGCTGCGATAGGGATTGCGAATAAGGTGCTTTTCGGGATAGGATTTTACTGGGAATGGATGCATACTATTTCTACTGCTTCGAATGTTAACGGCAAGGGAATAAAGGAGAATGCTTTTACACTGTTTTTCGGAGGTCCGAATAGCAGTGGCACAGAGATAAACTGGCTTTTTTCTTTTACGTACAGAATTCCTTTATTCTTTGATTTTTTTATTGCACCGTACCAGATGAATGCAGGTTTAAACTGGATGGTTCGGGCGGGAAATATACTCCTTGTAGAGGCGGGCGTTTCTTCCGGATGTTATCAGAATATGCCTTCGGAAGCAAAGGAGGATGCAAAACGGCATCTCGAGTACCAGCTGCGATGGAATGCAGGGGTTGCCCTGCGTCTTCCTGCTCCTTTTACCTGGGGAATATATTACATGGGCACGGGCAGAGCTCCGATTATCGGCAACATACCAGGCAGTATAATTTATCAAGGTGCCTGGAGTTCCTATATCGGCTATAGTTTCTAGTAACCGTGCATATCTTTCAGGTTTGCTTAAGGAATCTGCAGGTATTAAAACTTATCCTGTATAACAGCGGAGGTGGTATATGAGACCGCTTATAGTATGCGGATACAGCGGAACGGGGAAGACCTCGTTTGTAAAAAAGGCCGCAGAAGGGCTAAAGGGTGCAGGTTTTACTGTTGCTTACGTTAAACATTCAGGTAGAAAACCGGAAATTACCGGTAAAGTTAAGGATACCGAACTGCTTTTTAATAACGTAGATGTCACTGCTGTTGCGGTATTTAAGAATCTGGATGTGATTTACAGGAAAAGAAAGGATGATAAACCGCTATCGTCTCCCGGGGGTTCTCCACAAAAAGAAATCCGTTTAAGAATACGTGGTTTATTAGACGAAATCGACGCCGATTATGTACTTATTGAAGGTTTTAAGGATTATAACGGTCCCATTCCTAAGATAGTATTCGGCAGAAACAGGGAAGATATAGAGAATCTTAAGGATAGTTTAACAGTGGCATATTCCGGTATCGGTGTAGAGGATTATGGTATGGAGGGGATGCATTTTATTCCTGTTTCCGTGGAAAGGAATAAGCTTAAGGATTTTATACAATCGAATACTATCGATTTTGCGGCCGGACTCGACTGCGGAGAGTGCGGTTTCCCCACATGCAGGGAGTTTGCTCATGAATTGCTTGCCGGAAATAAAAAAATAAGTGACTGTTTGCCGTTACAGGATAATGTAAAACTCTTTGTAAACGGAAAGAGGATCTACCTGAAAGGCTTTGTCCGTTCCACTTTCAGGGATATTATCGAAGCATACATAAAAAACCTGCATGGAACGGAAAACGGTAAGGTACGGATAACTATCGGGTAGTCTATGGTATAACGTAATAATAGACAGCAAAGAAATGGCACACTGTTCCTGCCAGTACAAAGAGGTGCCATATTCCGTGACTATATTTTACCTTCTTCATTATATAAAATACGGTACCGATAGTGTAGGCAAGGCCTCCTGCAATGAGCCAGTAGAGACCTCCTGAAGGCAGAGCATGGATCAGGGGCTTTAGGGCAATTACTATAATCCATCCCATGGAGAGGTAAAGGATGAGAGAGAGTGATTTGAATTTTCTTATAAAAATCACTTTAGCAGTAATTCCGAGGATGGCCATGCTCCATACAATACCGAAGAGCGACCATCCCCAACCGCCGTGTAATGTTACAAGTGTAAAGGGTGTATAGGAGCCGGCAATAAGCAGATATATGGATGAATGGTCTAAGATTTTAAAAACATGTTTTGCCCGTTCCCCGGTAAAGCTGTGGTACAAGATACAGCATGACCATGGATGTACCAAAAATAACGGTAGATATGATATGTACAGCCGTACCGTAGTATACGGATTTGATAACTAAAAGTACCAGCCCGAAAATCGACAGTACTGCCCCGATACCATGTGTAAACGCATTAAAAATCTCTTCTTCTGCAGAATATGCAGTATTTTTTGTTAATCCGGTTTTCATAATGCCCATTTGTCGATACCTTTTATTTAAGGTACTACAATTTACTACATCGAAGCAATATCTTTAAGTCTGTCTATGATGGGAATATGCTGTGTGCATACCTGTTCGCATTGACCGCATTCGGTACAAATACCTGCAATTTCCTTAGTAATATCCCAGTGCCATTTTAGCCTCTCGGAGAGGGCATGGTCATTTTTGTACAATATCCTGTGATTATATGCTTCCATGAATTTGGATATTGGTATTTCTACGGGACAGTTATCGCAGTACTGGCATCCGGTGCAGAGGGTGCCGAATGATTCTGTAG
>QILZ01000350.1 GCA_003233545.1 Spirochaetales bacterium | reverse complement strand
GATACTCTCTGTCGATTCCGGAATAATACCCCAGGAATGAATATTAATACTGTGCAGCAGGGATGAGTAGTCTTTAACCGGATAGACTTTATCAGGGATATCGTTACTGCCAACGATGCTTCTGCCCTGTTCCTGCCCGGTTAGCTTGTCTACAAAAAGCGGTTTAAACCGTTTAATTTGTTTGATATTAATCCACTGTTCAGGTGTTACCGGAGTCTTTACGATATTTGCTCCGTTAATTGAATAGTCCGAGTAGATCAATACCGGTTTTCCTCCCGATACAAATACCTGCGGCTGATATGCTCCGAATTTTCTCGAAGAAACCCGGGATATAATATTTGTTTTAATATTCAGCGCATAGATATTATCGATACCTGAATATGAAGAATTAAAGAAAACCAGGTTTCCGAAAACTTCGGGATTTTCTATGTCATTCCATGAACGCGGAATAATATCATGTATGGAGGAAGTAGAAATATCGATTAGAGAGAGTAATTTGCCGTTTAAGCTCTGCCGGGTAAGAACAATCCGGGAACTATCATCTGTCCATGCCGGAGATCCGAACAGTTCATCCGTTCCTGCGGGGAATCTGAATATTATCTTTTCTTTTGCAACATCGAATATTACAAGAAAGCATTTTCTCTCCGGTGTAAACTCTACCGCAGCTATAAGTTTGCCGTCCGGCGACAGGGACGGTACAAAGAAATGCTCCCTTTTTGTAATTCTGATCTTCCTGTGTGATTTTAAATTAAGGATAACAATATCCGCCCATACTTTTGCCTGCCATACCGGGTCGGGATAGGACTGCGACCAGACGACCATTCCTTTCCGTTCGGAAATATGGCCGTCGATTGGTGAAACATGTATAATCTGTTTTTCTGTTCCATCGGGCAGTATCCTTACAAGTTTCTTAAGATCATCCATGCCCCATTTTAGTGCTATGATCGAGCCGTCTTTCATGGGAAAGGGGTAGTTATAATTTGTCCACCCGTACTTTTTGGTTTTATTAATCTTTACAGCCTCTGTAGTGTCGATACTTTTAAGCTGTTTTTCCCATTCATTTTTAAGATAACTCATTGTTTCATTGTAGAGTCCGCTTAAACTTTTTCCGGACTCCTTTTTTACTGCTATATTGAACATAAGGGGTAAAAAAGAGAGATTCGATGTTCTGTTTAGGATTCTGCTCCAGATTCGGGCATCATTAGTATCACGCAGATATGCAACAAGCAGGTATCCTAAATTATATTTACCCGGGTAATGATCTTTATAGGTATACCGGCCCAGAGCGGCCTTGTAATAGGAGTACTTTTTTCCCGAGAGAAGAATGGTTCTGATGTCACGTGTAAATACCGGCATCCTGCCCCTTCCGGAGTTTGTCAATGCTGTTTCCGTTGTTACCGCATCCCCCTCCAAAAACCATGCGGGTATGGAAAGTGCTTCCATGGCAAGTTCTCCGATCTGGCCGTATAACATATGAACAATCCTGTTAAATCCCCGGTCGATTTTTGCAAATTGAACCATGTGCCTGGTTTCGTGTGTAGCGAGGAGAGAGTACCATTCTCCGCTTCCGAGAAGGTAACCCTCGGGAGGACGGTGATACCACTCGGATAGTTTCGGTGCAAGCTGAACGTGGGCGTTTGGAGTTACACCTGTATTGGTTAATAACAGGGGGAATTTGCCGGGGGAAGCTCCAAGGGTTTTTCCGATGGGAATATAGACATGTTCCATCAGATTCGCAACTCTTTCCGCTTCGGTCTTTAATTCCGCCGGAAAAATGATATTAAAGTGAGGAGTTGTAATTTCTCTCCATTTAATGCCGGGTACATACTGGGCGTAAAGTGAGGAAATATAAAATAAAAGTATGGAGATGATAATAATTAATCTTTTCACATGCAGTTTCCGCAATAATTCACAGTTTTGTTTTGCCGTTACAGTTAATATAACATGGATGTCTCCGGAATGCTATTTATGCTGAACTTTTGCAATACCACTGATTTTAATACCTTCTTCCGACACGGATCCGTAATATTTTAAAAGCCCTGCGCCGCTTATGTTCCCTTTTAGAATACCGCCTGTCATGGTAAGAACGATACTCCCCGCCCCGCTCATGTTGACATCGGCATCATGCACGGGCACATCCTTTAAATCCATATCCGTACCTCCGCTTATATTCAGATTAAGGCTGTTGAAACTGCTCCTGCTCCCCTTTACGGATATTCCGCCTGCAAAAGTGATATTGATATTATTTCCTGTAAAACCGGTGAAGGAAGCGGAAAGGCCCCCTGTCCCATTAAGGCTGACCAGGGAAGGCATGGTGATATATGCTTTTACTTTTATTTTTCCTGAAGTGGTACCGGGTACAAATCCGAGGTACAGGGTATTACCGTTCTTTCTTATATCCAGGTTCTTACTCTGCCTCTTTGTAATTTCGATTTTAACCTGCCATGCAGTACCCTGCCGGATGCGGACTTTCCAACCTCCATTGGTTTCCACCCGGTTAAAACCTGTTATTTTAAATAATCTTGTTTCCATTCCGGGTCCCGGTATCGATAATATCCCCGGCAATGTACCGGTTTTAGTTATAACTTTACCCGTATAGTAGCGGAAAATACCTGTAAAAATGATAAGTATGACAACAATAGAAATTCCTGCATAGATAAGTATTTTATTACTTTTTTTCATGCTGATCTCCTCTCTTTGTACTCTTTGTATAATTTCTGCAATGTTTCAAAATTTATATTCAGAATATCGATTGTCTTAAAGATGTATGGTAGCTCGTTCTGTATAAAATCATCTTTTTTTAGATTTAATGCTGTCATATATGCTCCTTTCATTATAAAGTATCCTATTCCCCTTTTGTTATGTATAATTCCCCCCTCCTGAAGGTAGTTGTATGCCCTCATTACGGTATTGGGATTTACCTCCATAGTTACTGCCATTTCCCTTATGGAGGGAATCCTCTGTTCTTCTTTCCATGTTTCAGTCAGTATATTTTCGCAGATTGTATCCGCAATCTGAATATAGATAGCCCTGTTTCCTCTATACTCCATTTTTTACCTCTTTTTCTGTTATTCTAAAGTATGTTAACAGCCAGAAGAAGGGAGCAAAGAAAGCATAATAAACAATCTTTCCGGATACGGCCAGTATTCTCATTATATTTGTTAAGTTTGATGCAAAAGCATCCCGGTT
>QILZ01000346.1 GCA_003233545.1 Spirochaetales bacterium | reverse complement strand
TGGGGTGGTGTTTTAAATGTATCTGTGGCGGCCCTTTTTCTTGCAGGTATGGTACCGGGGATACTTATCGGCCTTTCGCAAATGATCCTCGTACTATTTTTTGCATGGAAGAGAAAATATCCCATCGAAGAAAAGATTGATTTTAAAAATATTGTCAGGCATACAAAGGGATCTCTTCTTGCACTCCTTACTCCCATTATTATTATCGGAGGTATTGTCGGGGGCATTGTAACTCCTACGGAAGCCTCCCTGATAGCTGTTGTCTATTCACTTCTTCTCGGATTGGCTATTTATCTTTCCCTCTCCATAAAAGATTTATCCCCGTTATTGCTTAAATCAGCAAAACTGGCATCGTTGTCCCTTTTCGCCGTAGGAACCGCCTCTATCTATGGCTGGGTCCTGGCCTTTTTTAAGATACCCGGGTTTATTGTAAATACAATCGGATATGTTACTACCTCTCCGGTAGGTATGCTTTTTATTATTGTAGCTATTTTTCTCGTTGTCGGCACTTTCATGGATACCATTCCGGCCATTGTAATTCTTGGTCCGCTTTTAAGACCACTGGCCGAACATGCAGGAATTCATCCTATTCATTTCGCAATAGCCGGTGTTATGGCTTTAAGTTTTGGGCTTATCACACCGCCGTACGGACTATGTCTGCTCATCGCCAGTGATATCGGCGGAATAAACTGTATGGACGCTATTAAAGAAGTAGGTATGTTTCTTCTTGTAATGCTGCTGGTGCTTTCACTTATTGTTATATTTCCTGGCATAAGCCTGTTTATTCCAAAACTTCTCATGCCTCATATTTTTTAGAATATATCAATCAGGTTTTTCTAATTTTAAAATCGGAATTGCGGCTGGGGGCAGGGGCAGCTCCATTTAAAAACTATGATAGATTTAACTTGATCGAAAGTATTAAAACCACTATTTTGGTAAAAGAGAAATAAAAGAGCGAGGCAAATTATGGATACAAAAGAAGAACTTGCGGCAACGAAGGTCAGGGAAGTGAGGAATCTTCTCGTTAAAGAGCCGACAACGGTAAAGGCTTCCACACAGACAAGAGAGCTTTTGGAAAGTATTATCTCGGATACACGGACAAGGCATGTATATGTCGTGGATGACTCGAATCATCTGTTAGGTACCGTACGGCTCAATGATATCGTTAAATTTCTATTTCCATGGGCTGCGGCATTCGATAAATATGAGTCGGTGGTACTCGAATACAATAAGATATTCGATACGAAAACAGCCGAAGATATAATGAAAACAGATCCGCTCTTTGTCTATGAAACCGATTCGCTGGAAGATGCCGCAAAGATTATGATGGAAAGTAGAATTAACGAACTTCCCGTAATAGATAAAGACAGGGTACTGATAGGGCAGATAAATATGTATGAGATTATCGAAGCATACCTGAAGATTCTCTGAACAAAAAAAGTTTAATGTCCCGCACAATCATGGAGCCACGACCTGCTGTCGCTGTTAAGCAAAGCATCCGCATCTTCCGGTCCCCAGCTGCCGGGTTCGTAAAAAACCGGATTTAATCCGGATTCCTTATTCCATCCTTTTATAATCGGGTCGATAACAGCCCAGGCAAGTTCTATTCCGTCGGCGCGGGCAAACAGAGATGCATCACCCTGCATTGCATCGAGAAGGAGCCGTTCATACGCTTCCGGCAGAACATTATCCCCGAAATCCTGTGCATAGTGAAACTCCATATCGACCGAACGGGTGGCCATGCCGGCACCGGGTTTTTTAGTCTGAAACCTAAGATGAATTCCTTCATCAGGCTGTATGCAGAGGGAGAGAATATTAGGTGTAATATCACCCCCTTCGGGAACGGGAAACATGAGGTGAGGAACCTTTTTAAACTGAATTGTTATTTCAGTAACCTTGGCTGCAAGTTTTTTTCCCGACCGTAAATAAAACGGCACTCCCCGCCACCGCCAGTTATCCACAAAAAGTTCCAATGCCGCATATGTAGGAGTCGCAGAGTCCGGGTTAATCCCCTCTTCTTTTCGATAGCCGTAATACTGCGCCTGAACACTCCTGACTTCGGGACGAAGTGCCTGCAAGACCTTTACCTTCTCATCACGCAGAGCATCCGCTTCGTAAACCGAAGGAGGTTCCATGGCAATCAGTGCCAGAAGCTGAACAAGATGGTTCTGAAACATATCTCTGAGTACTCCGGCCTTATCGTAATAACCGCCCCTGTGTTCGACACCGACTTTCTCACTGACTGTAATCTGAACATGGTCCACATAATTCCTGTTCCACAGCGGTTCAAAAATTGCATTTGCAAAGCGAAGGGTTAAAATATTTTGAACCGTTTCTTTTCCGAGATAGTGATCTATACGGTATATCTGATGTTCATCGAAATACTCATGGATTTTATAGTTAAGTATTTTTGCACTCTGTAGATCATGCCCGAAAGGTTTCTCTATAATAACCCTTCTCCATCCGTCATCAGTATCCGTTGATTTATTCCTTCCGAAGCCAGCCTTCCCAAGCTGTTCTATAATGACAGGGTAGAGACCCGGCGGCGTAGCGAGGTAAAAGAGATAATTTGCCCCGGTTCCTTTAAGCCGATCTTTAAGCCTCCCGTATGTCTCCGGGTCATCATAAACACCTTCCATGTAGCTTATGCTGTTTCTAAAATTCGGCCACAGATTACAGACATTCGGCTTAAGGCGTGCATACGACTCCACACCTTCGTATGTTCTCTTTCTGAAACCGTTATCGGTAAGTCTGCTTCGTGCAATTCCCAGTACCTTTGTACCCGGGGGGAGAAGCCCCTCGCAGGACAGTGTATGCAGTGCGGGCACAAGTTTGCGGCGAGTTAAATCGCCCGAAGCTCCGAAGATAACAACATGGCATGGATCGGGCCCGGTCTTCATCTATCTTTTCCTATACGTTTTCTATTAGTTTTACGATACCATCGACAGCATCCGGCCCCAGGTTTAACCGGACTACCTTTCTGCCCTTATCTTCCAACGCTTTTTTATCACCAATAGCCTGTGCAAGTTTTAAAATGCCGAAGGTTATACCTGAAGATTCCGAACCCGCAGTATCCGGTATCGGAACATCTTTTCTATTTTCTGACGTCATCTGTATAAAAAACCCTTTCCCGGAATCTCCCTTGTGCAGCTGACCGGTAGAGTGCAAAAACCTCGGTCCGAAACCTGCGGTTACGGTTAAACG
>QILZ01000108.1 GCA_003233545.1 Spirochaetales bacterium | reverse complement strand
AATGAACGTATTGCATATCTATACGAACCTTTTCATCCGGGTGTACTTCGTCTTATACAGCTTACCATAGAAAACGGGCATAAACAGGGGATTCCTGTTGGTATGTGCGGTGAAATGGCAAGCGACCCTCTTGCTGCAGTGATACTTATCGGAATGGGTCTGGATGAGTTCAGTATGAGTGCTATCAGTATCCCTGAGATTAAGAGAATAATAAGATCTATAAATGTACTCGATGCGGAGGAAGTGGTGGGTAATATTATGGAGATGAGATCATACTCTGAGATATCAGAATATGTAAAAAACTGGATGAGGAAATACTTTGATTTCGAAGCATATTAAAAAACGTCCTTTTACCGTTGCAATTGTAGGAAGACCGAATGTCGGGAAATCCACACTTTTTAACAGGTTAATCGGCAGAAGAAGATCTATTACAGATCCATTCCCCGGAGTTACCCGTGATACGGTGGAAGAGGAGTTTACGATAGACGGTAGAAATATCCTTTTGGTCGATACAGGTGGTTTTAAGCTGGAAAGGGAAGAACTCGATGATCTGGTTGTAGAAAAAAGCCTTAAAGCTGCAGCGGAATCCGATTTAATACTTCTTCTCGTCGATATTAATGAAATTAACGGTGAGGATTACCAGTTTATTGAGTTTTTAAGAAAATACGAAGATAAAGTGGTTATGGTAGCAAACAAAGCTGATAATGAAAAGAAAGAGTATTCTGCCTGGGAACTTTACAGTTTCGGTTTTAAGGAAGTTATACCGGTTTCGGCGATTCATGGAAAAAATATGGATAAAATAAATACGGTAATTTTTAATGCAGCGGATAGAACCGGAAGCAATGTTGAGTATGATACTGCTTCTGATGTTAAGATTATCAGGGTTTCAATTCTCGGAAAACCTAATACCGGGAAATCAACACTTTTAAATTACCTGCTGGGTGAGAATAAATCGATTGTTTCCGATATTCCGGGCACTACACGGGACACAATAAACGGGATCTTTAACTACAAAACGTTTACCTTTGAGATCGTAGATACAGCCGGTATAAGAAGGAAGAGTAAAGTAAAGGATTCGGTTGAATATTATTCCGTTAACCGTGCGATTAAGACGATAGAGAAATCGGATATTGTTTACCTGCTGATCGATTCGGTAGAGGGGTTAACAGAACAGGATAAAAAAATAGCATCACTTGTAATAAAAAAGGGATGCGGAATTATCCTTGTATTAAACAAGTGGGACAGGGTTAAGAAAGTTTCAAATCAGCTTCGTGCTGTTACGGACAGAGTACGCTTCCTCTTCCCGGTTCTGCATTTTGCGCCTTTGGTTACAACATCGGCGATTAACGGCGAAGGTGTCGAGCATCTTCTGGATGTTTCTCTGAAAGTTTGGGATCAGCTTAACAAAAGGGTGGATACGGCACAGTTTAACCAGGCATTGCAAAAATGGTTAACCGAGTACCAGCTTCCGGTACGGGGCAAGAATATCAAAATCCGTTATGCCACTCAGGTAAAAATTAATCCGGTTAAATTTGTCTTTTTTGTAAATAACATAAAGGGCTATCCGTCCCGTTATACGAGGTATATTGAGAATAAAATAAGGAAGGTGTTTGGTTTTTCTCTTATACCCATTCATATTGATTTAAGACAGAATTAAAAAATCAGTTAATGAAATACTACAGTATTGGAGAGGTAAGCGAAATACTTAAAATAAAATCACATGTTTTAAGGTACTGGGAAAGAGAAGTTCCCTTTCTCGGGCCCCGGAAGAGCAAATCAGGGAGACGCATCTATACAAACCGGGATGTTCAGCTTCTGTTCAGGTTTAAATATCTGACACAAATTAAAAAATACACTGTACAGGGAGCGCGGCAGAAAATATGGGATGATATGAGGGAAACGAAAAGCTCTGCGGCTGTAAAAATAATGGAACTTAGAACTGAGCTTGTGGACATACTTTCGAAACTTCGAAACAGGAGAAGCAAAAATATGGAGAGGGATTTAAAAGACAGTATGCTTGCGATCGGGCAGGGTCACCTTTTCGATTATTGGGATAAAAGGGATAAATCGAAGCGGGATAAACTTATCGGAGATCTGGAAAAGCTCGATGTTCCCCTGCTTGGTGTTTTAACACAGCGGCTTAATAAAAACGAGAGCAAAACTCTTGCTTTTAAACCTGTCGGATACGTATCTATTAAGGAGAGTAGAAAAGATGAGGAAGCTTTAAACCTTGGTAAGAAATTTATTTCCTCCGGTAAAACCGCATTTTTAACCGTTGCAGGGGGTCAGGGTTCCAGACTTGGTTTTGACGGGCCTAAGGGGATTTTTAAAATAAGCCCTGTCCGACGAGTATCTCTGTTTCAGATTTTTGCTGAGAAGTTGTTTTCAGCGAGTCGTATTTATTCTACCGATATTCCGTGGCTTATTATGACAAGCCGGTCGAACTATGATGAGACTGCCGGTTATTTTAAAAAAATGAATTATTTCGGTCTGAATAGTAAAAGTATTCATTTTTTTAAACAGGGTATGCTTCCCTCGCTGTATCCGGACGGAAGGCTGGTTCTTTCCGAAGACGGAGGTATTTTTAAGAATCCGAATGGCCATGGCGGAGTAATAAAGGCGCTGCATGACTCCGGGATAATACTGTTTTTAATGGAAAATGGGATAGAAGAGATATTTTATTTTCAGGTGGACAACCCTCTGGTACAGGTTCCCGACCCTCTCTTTCTCGGAATACACTTAAAAAGAGAATCGGAAATGTCATCCAAAGTAATAAAAAAGGCTTTTCCCGAAGAAAAACTTGGCACGATAGGCCTTATAGACGGAAAACCCGGAGTTATCGAATACTCGGACCTGGATAAAGATACCATGTATGCCAGGGGAGCAGACGGCAATCTGCTCTTTAATCAGGGTTCTATAGCCGTTCATATCCTTAATGTCGGATTTCTAAACAGGATAAAAAAGAATCTCCCGTTTCACTTTGCCCGGAAGAAAGTGAAAACGCTCAAACCTACGGAGAAAGGCGCCGATTTAAGAGAAGAAGAGGTCATTAAATTTGAAATGTTCATCTTTGATGCCGTACCCGAAGCGGAAAATCCGGTTTTTTTTGAAACCGAACGAAGAGAGGAATTCGCTCCTCTTAAGAACAGGACTGGTGTCGATTCGATAACGACATGCATAGCGGGGCAGATAGAGAAATATTCCGG
>QILZ01000034.1 GCA_003233545.1 Spirochaetales bacterium | reverse complement strand
CAATTTTTTCTGCCGGAATATTATACTCATTAAAGATGGTATCCACCAGTTTAAGATAGTCCTTTTCCCATTCGGGATACAAAAATATAGGGTCGAAATGAAACGAAGCGAAATACCCGTTATCTACTGCTTTTTCTGCAGCGGCAAGCCTTTCCCGTACCGTGGCAGCAGTGCCTTCTTCCCTGTCCGCAATATTCTGAGGATTAAGAGAAAATCCGATAACCGCATTCCCCTTTTTGGGAATGGATAAGAGATGATCTACAAAATTTGTTTTTGTTTTTAATTCGAAAAAAATATTGGGAGATTCGGAAAAGGCTTCTATGAATTCTCCGGAAAGTTCGAATAGAGGATCGAATAGTAAGGAATCCCCGACTTCACCTGTTCCTATTCTTATAATCCTGCCGCTGTTTAACCGGGCTATTTCCAGAACCCGCCGTATCTGTTTTTCAGGTTCTGCGTTAACTACAATAGGTGAAAAGTTTAAATAACTCTGCATTATGCAGTAAGAGCATCCTATGGTACATCCGATATAGAGATCTATTGTGAGATAATTGCAGCAGATATGTCCCTGTGTGCCCGGACATCTTCCGATAGTTTCTCCTTTCGGAGATGTTATGAGAATTGTTTTACTGTTAAGATCGGACTCCGGAATATCTTCCCTTGTTTTAATGATAGAAAAAGAGGTACCGGGAAGTCTTTTAAGAATACGCTCTGCATAGATCGAATTCTTTACATTGTCAGTTATATATATTTTATTAAAATATTCAGCGTAAAAAGGATAAGAATTCATCTATATGTTCCTGAATGATCTGTATTTTCCTGATTTTTTCGGAGAGATTCCTGCTGCTGTTAAAAGTAAATTGAACGGAAAACGAATCACCTTCAAAGTATGCCGGCGGAGTTATCTTTACACCGCTTTTTAAAAGGTGACGGCTGTGAAGGGCTTTGTACTCTTTTTCCATCCGGGAAAGTTTAGGAAAACGAAGTTCCCTTATCGTGTTAAGCGGGTTTCCGGATGAGAGGATACTTTTAAAGAGCTCTGCCGTCTGAGAATCATCGATTTTATCCCTCCTTACTACCTCGGAAAAGTAGGTAAGGAGAAGCCGCTTTTGAGAAAAAGACAGTTTTTCTCTTTTCTCTATATATAGAAAAATATCATCGTCGAGTTTCCGTACCAATACGGCGGTTTTAAAATCGATATGTCCTGTTTTAATCATTTCTTTTAATGGTTGTGATAATTCCCGGAATATCGCCGCTTTTTTTACCCAGGCGGAATCGGTTCCCTCTTCTATGTATGCAGTGAGTTTAACGGCTTCCTCTCCTATATTATTGTTCTGTAAGTATTCAAGTATCTTTGCTTTCTCCTCCCAGGAGTATCTTCCCCTCCGGTTTTCCAGTTTAAGTGCGGTCTTAAGATTTTGTAAAGGCCCTTTATCGTTAATCTCTCTGCATGTAAGCTCCGTTAAACCGCTTAACTTTGCCGCACTGATAATAGGGTATCCCCATATCAGTGTATTTCCCGAAAAGGGAAGAGGAGGGTACAGATTATCGATGAGTAAATCAGGATCGTATCGTATGCCTCCGTCAAAAAGCTCAAAGGGATGTTCCATCTGTTCGAGTTCTTTAAGGGGTAGTTTAACTGTTCCTGTCATACAGTGAAGTTAACAAAAATCATAGTTTTATCCAACAGAATTTTATAAAACCCGGGAATTTCCGGCAGCATAATAGTTTTCTTGACGCTATACCAGGAGCGTGATAGACTTACTTATATCGAGGAGGAAAAGGTATGAATAAAATAGGAAGATTATTTTTTATAATGATACTCGCTTTTTCCCTTTTTAACTGCCCCTCTGCACCCAAAGCAGTAGAGAAACCTCCGGAACAGAAGAAGCCGGTAGCGGAGAAGCCGGCGGAAAAACCTGCTGAAAAGCCGGCGGAAAAACCAAAGCCGAAACCGGAAGTAAAACCTGTTGTTAAGGCTCCCGAGGTTAAGGCAATAAGTGATAGTGAAGTGGCCTCTGCACGGAGTGCCATAGCACGAGCGGAAGAAGCCGATGCAGGTTACTATGATCCTGAAACGATAAAACAGGCAAGAGCGGATCTTGCCGGTGCTCTTGGAATAAGAACATCCGATCCGGCAAAGGCAAGGGAATTGCTGAAAAAAACAAAACAGGAAGCCGATCTTGCTTTTGATAACTCGGTTAAAAAATCCGCGGCTGTCCTTGCCGATAGAATGGGCCGGATGAATGAAAAACTAAAAGAAATCGAGGCGGATAGGTTTATGCCGGATCTGTATAAAGATGCCGTCAGCGGTATCGGTGAATCTAAGAAACTCTATGCAGACGGGGCTTTATCCGATGCCCGTGATAAGGCGTATGAGAGCCTTAAAAAAATGGCGGATTTGTATGATCTTGTTGATAAGAGAATCAGATGGATAAGAATATTAAAACGTGATACGGAACAGTATATGGATGATGCTGAAAAGGCGAATGCATCTGCATGGGCTCCTGATGAGCTTAAAAAAACAACCCGGTTTTACTATATGGGAGTAGAAGCTTTTCAGAAGTATAATCTCGATTCCAGCGAGGAGTACCTTGGAAGCGCCCGTGAAGCTGCCAGGGATACCGTTAAATTTTCGCGTGAGCGGAAACTTACCGTTGAAAAGAAAAAGACCGAAAATCTCATGCTCGAAGTTATGAAGGAAATAGAAGCGGCATCCAAACTTACTGTAGTTACGGATAAGGGCACTGTAATAGAACCCAAGGCCTGGTCCGGTGAAAAAATACTAAAAAGTACGGAAAAGAAGAAAGAGAAAAAAAGTAAAAGCGGGACCGGCGGCCAGTCTATGCTGATACCGCATGGAAACAAGATCGCCGTTTTAGGGGATGTAAACCAGGAAAGTTTTCTTGATCAGGCAAAGGCACTCTGGAAAATAGGAGTGGAAGAGAAAGGCAAGGGTAATTTTAAGAAGGCCATGGAATATTTCCTCGAGGCTAAAAAGTATTTAGCCGCATATAAGGAACAGGCAGTAAAGTCCGTCTATACGGTACGGTTAATACCTGAACGCAGAGACTGTCTCTGGAGAATTGCAGGGTATGATTTTGTTTACGGTAATCCGTATCATCTGGAGGAGAAACAGAAAGCTTATTCAGAATCCCGATCTTATCTATCCGGGATGGAAGCTTGTTATTCCTCCGAAATGAGCCTGCATCGGTACAGGCTTAATACATGGCAGCTTACCGGCATCACGCTGCCTGATATCAATATTCCCGATACCTATCCCCCGATGCGGCAGGATCGATCTTTATTGGAATTTTAAGCCCTGATTTTCGCAGTAAGCTCTTTTACTCTTTTATCGAGTTCTGTTTTTGAGTCCGCCTCGACAACAAGGCGAAGGTAAGGTTCCGTATTTGAAGGCCTTAAGTTAAACCACCAGTCCGGAAAATCTATTCTGATGCCGTCGAGCATGTTTACCTGCCCGTTACCGTACTCGCTTAATATTTTTTCCATAACAGAGTTCTTCTCTTCTACCTCAAAGTTA
>QILZ01000180.1 GCA_003233545.1 Spirochaetales bacterium | reverse complement strand
ATCTGTTTCACAAGCCTGCCGATTTCACTGGCTGTTTCCGATGAACGCTCGGCAAGTTTCCTTATTTCTCCCGCCAGAACTGAAAACCCCGTACCTTCTTCTCCTGCGCGGGATGCTTCGATAGTGGCATTGAGCGAGAGAAGATTCGTCTGATCTGCTATTTCATCTATAAGATCGAGAGAAGCAACCATCTTATCTACAACTTCGTGAATTCCTAAGATTTCCTGTATAACTCTTTTAAGGATCAGGTTCCCATTATTGGAAAAATCCGCCGTTCTTTTAATCGTATTTTCGGATATTTCGGAAGCCTGCGATATATTCCCCATCGATTTCTGGAGTTTTTCCGCTTCCTGCGATATCATTTCTATACTCGAAAGTTGATTTCTTGCCCCCCTGGAGAGTCGTTCTGCTATTTCATCCAGATTGGAGACGAAATTACCAAGGCTGACTATAGATGCTTCTACTATTTCGAGAGTCATCCTGAGTCTTCTCGATGACCTTAAAAGTTCCTCGGTGACCATATTTTTCTCAAGTATTCCGGTAAACCGGTATACTACAAAACTCGAAATTATTCCCGTTAACAGCATAACCCCTGCAACAAGAAATATAACGATAAGGTCATTTAAATCATTCTTTATAAAAACAGAGGATAATGCAATAAATAATGTTCCTATTGTCCCTATTATTGCAGTTAAAACCGGAAAAATTATTTTAAGTCTGAATATATTGATAATTATGGCAAGTATAAGATAGAATGACGACAAAAATACAAGCACTTTTAAATTATTCGCTGTAAACAAAAAATACGACACTGCGAGAAAAAGAACGCCGCCGAGAGAATCAAAAACAACTGAAAAATAAGCAAATATTTCGGGGTATTTTTCTTTTTTTATAAGATAGCGGCTGAAAAGGAAAATTAAAAACAGAACTATAAAATCTGCCGATGACAGAACAATAGCAAGGATATCATTATTTTCATTAAAACTGAACATAATAACAATAATCAGAAGAAGAGCACCAAAAAGGGTACAGAAAAGACTGCTGATTTTTTCTCCGTTTTGCAGCTCTGTCTCTCCTATCTCATAAATGTTTTTGCCTTTTTCCATATATTTATATTTAATTTATATTTTACTATTTGTAAAGCAAATAAAATGTTTTATAGTATAGTTTATTGGTTTATATGATTGATAAAGATATACGGAAATTATTTAATAAAGCATTAGATGCCGGAAGGAACCGTAATTATAAAGAATCGATTGTCTTACTGACAAGAATTATAAGCAGTACGGATAGATTCCCTCCCGCATTTCTCTATCTTGCAAGATGTTACCATGCTCTTGGTGATTATAACAGATCGGTTCAGTTACTGAAATATTTTATCAAACTCCGGCCGGGTTCGGGAGCTGGGAATTTTTTTCTGGGAAGATCGTACCTTGCCGCACGTAATTACAGATTAAGTACATATTATCTTAAAAAATCCGTAAAACTCGATCCTGAAACCGGTTATGCGCACGGTCTGTTAGGACTATCATACCTGAAACAGAAAAGATATACACTTGCACTTACATCATTCCGGATGGCTCTTAAGATAAACCCTGATAATACAAGGATATTTACCGCATACATTAATTCTCTTACCGTTTACGGTGTTAAATTGTTTTTTAAGCAATATTACAAGAATGCCGCTGAAATATTCGAATTCATAGTAAAATCGAATAATGATCATATAATTGCACATCTTTATCTTTCTGCAATATACAGGGAGCTTAAAATACCGGATGGTGCATTATCTCATCTGGATTATGCAATCTCATTATCTCCTTCCGATCCTGCATTACGGCTGAACCGGGCGGTTATACTGCTTCAGGCAGAACGTACCCCGGAGGCAATTACGGAAATTAAACGAATTTCATCTTTACTGAAAACGGACAGCAAATTAAGCAGTAATCCGGATGAACTCGTCAGAATACTTATAAATGTACATTTTAAACAGGAGAAATTTCACCATGCAGTCTATTATGCGGAAAAATTACTTAAAATAGATTATCATCAGCCATATCTGCATTCTATTGTTGCCGAATCCTATAGAAATATCGGGGATCTTAAAAAAGCGAGAAATCATTTTATAAGAGCGATCGAAGATGACAGAAATGTTATAGAGTACCATTACGGACTTGCAATTGTACTCTGGCAGATGAAAGCTTATGAACAATTGCGCGGAGAACTGGAAAGGATACTCAAAAAGAATCCTGAAGACGATATTGCCCGGTATTACTATGCTCTTGCTCTTTCCAAAACCGAAAATAAACCGGAAAAAATTCTTATTTGTCTGCAGAGAGAAATAAAAAGGTACGGACCCGATATAAAACTTATGTGCAGCCTCGGGGTTGAATATCTAAAGTTTAATCTTCCTGAACTTGCGAGAGGCTGGTTCGAACGAACCTTAAAATTAGATCCTTCCAATAAAGATGCATTATTATCTCTTATTGACATCAATGAAAAGCTATCCGATAAGGATCAGCTCTTAAAGTACTTAGCGCAGTACCTCGAAGTATTTCCGGAAAACATACCGATGAGAAAAAAATATGTAAAACTGCTTTTAAGAGAAAAGGAGTATTTAAGGACAATCGAGGAAATACTTAAGATAATTTCGTATGAAACGGGAAATTCAAGATTAAAAGAAACTCTCGCAGTCTGTTACAGAAAGGTCGGCAACTATTTTGAGGCTCTGCTTTTATACATGGATCTTTTAAGAAATAATCCCGAATCAGGCAGACTCTTACAGGCAGTTTCGTACTGTAAAATGCAGCTTGGTGAATTAGACGATGCGATCACCCTTCTTAAAAAGGCATCCGTCTATGTTAAAAATAACAGAACAATACTACTTACTCTGGGTGCATTATACTACCGGTCGGAAAGATATGAAGATGCACTTAATACACTCAGGAAAGTTACGGAAATATCTCCGAAAAGCTGGCAGGCATATGAAGGATTAAGCAGGACCTATAAAAAGATAGGAAACCATATTTTTGCCGATAAATTTAAACAGAAAGCAAAGGAATATCAAAAATTACTTTCTTGATATTTTACAGAATATTCGTATAATTCTAGTAGGAGGAAAGTTATATGCAACCAAAGGCGTTAGATCTTTTTCAGGCTTATTCCCAGGATAAATTACCACGGGAAGGGGGATATATTATCTCATCCTTTTTCAGTGAAAATTCAACCTATTCAAAATATGAAAT
>QILZ01000026.1 GCA_003233545.1 Spirochaetales bacterium | reverse complement strand
AACATTACCGGATTTCCAAAACGGGTGATGAGTACGTTCTACCGGAAAGATTGCCAATAGCCCGAATAAGGGTTCTTTACGTCCCTCTAAGTATACAAGGACAGGTTTGCGGTCTCTAAGATATTCATTCACCCACGCTTTGTCCTGTAATACTTTAAACATCACAGGGCCTCCCGGGAGTCTCTTGAACTTTTCAAGAAAAGACAACTCGATGTTGTTAAGGTAAAACGGTGAACCCGGAGACGGCTTAGTGGTTAGAATAAACGAACCGTCCCTTGCATGGATTTTATACACAGGCGAAGCAACTTTAACGCTTTTAAGAGATTTTAAACCTGGTCTCCGCCCGGGAATAAACAAACTGAGAGATATCGAAGAACAACCAGTCAGGGACAAACCCAAAAGAATCATTGCCAGATAATTTCTAAATAATTTCATAGCATCACTCCTTATCCTTAATCGTCCATTTGAGTAGTTTCAAAATAATTATACAACAGCTTAATTTCCCTTGCAATAAATTATTTGCTGTTTCGGGACATTAGTTTAAAGCTATTTACTTTGGTGCAGCAGAGTTACCATCGATGGATTTAGATTAGGAATTACCGGATTTGCTAATTATCTTGACATTATGATTATCCAGTGATATAACATTATAGTAAATATCGTGCATAAACTATTTTTATAGGAGGAGTTGTTTATGAAAACAAAGTTCAAGGTGTTCACATGCGTTTTTCTGCTTATCGTATTAGTGGCGTCTATGGGCTTCGCGGAAGGGAAGAGTGCACTACCTGCTTACCTGCTTTCTTTTTTCGTGGGTTTCGGTACCGGACACCTGTATTCTCAGGCTGAATGGAGACCCTGGCTGGCGGCTGATGCGGGAGCTCTCGGTGTGGCAGGTATTGGAGGTTTTATGATGGTCTTAACCGGTCTTATGGATGCGCACGATCAGAACTGGCAGGGAGGGACAAGTTCCGGAGCAAAAAAAACGGCATTTGTTTGGTCGATCGTAAGCATTGCAGGAATTACGGCATACGGTATCATACGCGTCATCGAGTTCGTCGATATTTTCAAGGTTGTAAAACAGCAAAAGGAAGCAGGTGTTATCGCTTACTGGAGTCCGGCCATCGATGTCCGGCCATCAGAAGTTGCGGCGGGCCTTAAATACAGCTACTGACCAATCACACACTGCGCTGTACCGGATTGTCGGTATTATGCTTTATCCGTATACCCCTTCTGCCCTATCTTCCTCGGGCTGCTTAAGGCCCGGCATTCACTGACAGGGACACGCATATCCATCTCGGTACCGAAGTCCCGGTGGTCGAGAAACTCGCCTGCCCCGCCCGCGGCACGGCCGAGAGCAAAAGAGATAAAGGGAATATCCATAGCACGTTTAACTGTCATGCGTTTTTCACGGAGCTTGGGCCAGCATATTCCCAGCCAGATACAGGCGATAGCCGCATCGATATTTACGGCGAGCACATTTTTTGTGACACCGTTATCCTTAAGAACTCTTACAAGACAGTGATAAAACTCAAGAAAAATGTTTATCCTGCCCTTATTTTTTATAAATTCATATATTTCCTGCTCGCGCGGGTCGTAATTAACGGGGTTATTCTTAAATACGGGATGCCCCAGGCAGGGAATTCTCTCGTACTCTGTTCCCGCATCTTTAGCCTGTTGTTTTTTCAGCTTAAAATCCGATGCAGCTTTCTCTGCTGCCACCTGTATATTTACGCGTTTATCGTACGGGCTTTCCGGGCAGGGTTCTCCGAAATACTTAAGAAGATACCGGACAGCCTTTGCACCGTTTCCTCCGTGAATATCGCCTATAGAGGCAAGCGTTGCTATCATAGCGGTATTCGGACTGTTGCCTGCGGATGCCGAAAGTTTGGCACCCTGCGCAGATATAGTTCCCGGCCCGTTTGTAAGGGCTGCAATAAGCGCCATTTCGGCAACCCGTTCTTCGAAATCATCCCCGGGAAGATCACCTGTCCAGTAAAGTATAAGGGAAGCAATAAACGAGTGCTTTTTCATGAGCTCTAAAAGCGAATATCCGTAAATGCGGGGAGTAGCTCCGTCGTTAGAACTTGCATGGGAAGCATTTCTCATAGGCTGGCGTATCATCCCTTTAAGAAGGTTCTGCATTTGATCTTTTAAATGCGAGGAAAAAGGCTCGGGTATAACACCCGGCGGAGGCGTAAGATCAGCAGGCAGGCGTTTTCCGATCTCACCCAGGTTAACAAACCAGGGATTAAGACGAATGGGTTTTGACCTGCTGAAATCCTTTTTTAAACCCAGCGTATTCATAATAAGAGTAACGGCCGCAGGTATATCATGAAGCACATTCACCCTGATCCCTTTAACCGGAACTTTAAGTGCTTTCTCTTTCTTTCCGTAACGCCTGCCGGGCAAAAAGGGCTCCACTCCGAAATAATCATCGAATGCCTTCTTTTTGGAAAACGCCCTGCTCTTATCACCTTCCACTACCGATCCCGCATGGCCTAAAGAAACACCATAGCTCTCGGCTACCTCGCCCGCTACATACACAACAAGAGGTTTGGAAAAACTTTCTCTCTTCATCATATCGACGGCATCGTGCTCGTATGTTCCGCCTGGCTCGATATAAAGAACTATTACCCTGGTTTTATCATCCGTTTCCGCAAGTTTAAGAAAATCTTTAAGGGGCATCAGTATCAACCTGTCTTTACCAGTAGAAATACCAAAAGACGTTCCGATTCCCGCAGAAAGAAGGTAGCTCGATATGGTATTAACCATATTGCCGGAATTGGAGATAACAGCGGCGGAACCCGGTTTAAATGTATTTTCCGGCGCTTCGCCTCCGACAGCCCCTATCCTTACCATATCATAACTGTTTACAAGGCCGAGAGTATTACATCCTATGACATCTATATTTTTCTCAACGCAGATCTTATGAATCTTGGCTGTTACCTCGATGGAAACGTGTTCTGTGACTATAAATATTGTTTCAACAATTCTTTCGCCGTGTTTAACAACCTCTTTTACC
Organism: Spirochaetales bacterium; assembly: GCA_003233545.1. GTDB lineage: Bacteria > Spirochaetota > Spirochaetia > SZUA-6 > SZUA-6 > SZUA-6. Next base: position 226 of record QILZ01000026.1, on the reverse strand, counting down.
TCGCCGTACACAGCTTCCGGAGGAGAATAAATCAGTATCTTGTTGGGATGCTGTTCACGGGGAGTCACCTTAAGAAGTTCATCGAAAGTCGCATAAACGGGAATGGGACCCTTTAAGGTTTCGACCTTTTGGCCGCCCCTTCCCAAAGCCCATCCCCCTACTATATTTCCGCAGTACTTCTGACTAACAGCGGATACTTCGGAAGCTTCTCTGCCCGTGATATTGG
>QILZ01000168.1 GCA_003233545.1 Spirochaetales bacterium | reverse complement strand
CCAGCGCATTAGCGCCTAATTTCGACGCTCACCCGGCACAATTAGACAAAGAGGTAAGACGAATCTGCTTTCCGGACGGTTTCGGCGCATCTTCCATATCAGAATACGTAAGAAGCACCGATAACGATTCGGGGCCTGTTAATACTCATTTCGAAAGCGGGGGCAACATACATGTACATTATGTCCTCTGCAAAAAACTGAATACTTGAAAACCTGAAAGACATTCCTATCTTCATATATAACATTTTCAGATCTTCTATTGTAAAGTGTATCTTGCTGTATTTATCGATGTATGATCCTATACCCGGTCCTGCATAAAAGGAAAACTGTCTAAGCGGCAGCTGGCCTACAAGAAACAAAGAAGCCAGCCGTGCATTATCATCCTGTTCGAGGCCATAAACATTCCGGCTAACATCTGCGGATACAGAATCGAACGTCAATGTTCCACCATAGTATCCAGACCCGCCGACAAACCGTACATTAAAGCCGGGATAAACACTCATCTTTTCAGCGGCAAAGTTTTCTGCATTCGCCTGGATACCCACTGCAATATCGACCGCAGCAACAGGAAAAATGCCGAATAAGAATATAGTCAACAGTATAAGAATGCAAAGACTTTTTTTATTAATATACCGTTTCATACACTGCACCTCTCTCTTAAGTTGATTGTTGATTCCCTCTGCATGTTTTAATTGATATATACAAGATTATACAATTTAACACTTCCGGTCAAGTACATCTGCCGGTCCGTGCATTCCAGCTTTGTCGAATAAGCAGTTACATTATTATCCTTGATAACTTTAAGTCGAGGTGATAGATTACTACTATGAATCTGGAAGGCGGATTGGTACTTTTAGAGGAAAGCTTGCATGAACTCCCCGGTGCCGAAAAAAAAGTCGCTAAATATATTCTTAATAATCCGGAAAAATTTATAAAGGAAAATATCACTGATACCGCAAAGGAAAGCGGCTCCAGTATTGCAGCTGTTGTCAGGTTATGCAAACGTATCGGGATAGATGGGTTTAAAGATTTAAAACTCAGGGTTACATGGGATATTTCGAGTAATAGAAAAACAAGAACTTTTCTTCATATCGAACCGGGTTTGTCCATTGAAGAAATTGCGGATACAATTGTACATAACAGTAAAAAGGTTATGGACGCAATATTAAAAATGCTGGATTTTAAAGCCATAGATACCGCAGCGGAGAAAATATTCAACGCAGACAGGATCGATGTATACGGGGTCGGAGCTTCGGGAATAGTCGCACTCGATCTTTATCAAAAATTGTTAAGGATCGGAATTAAGTGTATGTACAATCCGGACAGTCATCTGCAGCTTACCTCTGCCTGCAGTTTACAGAAGAGTGACTGTGCTGTGGCTGTATCATACTCCGGAGAAACACCGATTGTTTTAAAATCCATAGAGGAAGCCGGGAAATCGGGCGCTTTTACAATCGGAATAACAAGATTCGGGAAAAACCCAATCTCTTCGATTGTAGATCTGAATCTTCCGGTTCCGTTTACAGAACCTCTTCTCAGGGAGGGGGCGATGGCTTCGCGTTTATCTCAGCTGATAATTGTAGATATACTCTTCTCCGTAATCGCCTCCGGAAATTCCGGTACAATACTCCATTATCTTAAAAGGACATCGGAGGCTTTAAAACACAGTAAGCACTGAATTTAAGTTAATTACAGGGATTTAAAATACAGTTGAGATCGAAAACCTTCGTACTTTCGGATAGGTTTATTACTAACAGGGACAAGGTCCGCCGTTAAATTACAGTAAACCCTGCCCCTGTTTTCCGCGCTCGCTTTTCCCGTACAGCCGGTTATTACAGCTGGTTTTCGTCAAGCAGTGTCCGGCTTTAATTCGGCCAGAGTTAAACCGGCTTCAGAATAAAAGCAACACTTCTAGCAGCAGCCACCGCTTTTCTCTTTCTTTTCTTTCATCATGTATTGCATAGGATTTTTATCGAATGTTTCCTTACAATCATCTGAACAGAAAGAAAAAGATTTTCCCATATGCGTGCTTGCAGCAGCTGCCTTGTCTGTATCCACTTCCATTCCGCATACCGGATCCGTTACTATTGTACCCATTTTTGGTACCTCCTGTTTATAATAATACTATACCCCCCCCGGGTATGTCAAGAATAATAAAAAGATTCTTTTCCTGCACCCCGGAAGAGTTATGGATTTCAGCTTCTAAAATATCATCTTTGCTCTGCTGCGCAGCGAATTAGCATTACCTACCACGGTCAAAGAACTGGTAGCCATGGCTATCTCTGCCAGCACCGGATGCATCCAGCCTATTACTGCAATTGGAATCATCACTGTGTTGTAGAAGAATGCCCAGAAGAGGTTTTGCTTTATCTTACGGAATGTTGCTTTGCTCAGCTTAATGGCGCTTACCACGCCGGTCAGGTTTCCGCTGACAAGGGTTACATCCGAGGCCTCTATGGCAATATCGGTTCCCGTGCCGATGGCAATACCTACATTTGCCTGGGTAAGAGCGGGGGCATCGTTCATCCCGTCTCCTACCATGGCAACTATGTCAACCTCTTTCTGTAGTTTCTGGATTTCCTCCATCTTCCCATCCGGCAAAACTTCCGCCAGCACGTAGTCGATGCCTACTTTACTTGCAATAGCATCTGCAGTGCGCTGGTTATCACCTGTTATCATTGCTGTTTTAATACCCATTCTGTGTAATTCTTCAATGGTGCTTAAGGAATCTTCCTTCAGAGTATCTGCTACTGCTACTACTCCTGCAAGTGTGTTATCCATTGCCACCAGCATGGCAGTCTTGGCTTCTTTCTCTAATCGCTGCAGCGCAGATTCCAGAGGTACAGGGTCTAATCCGTACTCCTGCATCAGGCGCCTGGAACCAACCAATATTCTCTTTCCGTTCAGCGAAGCTATTACTCCCTTTCCCCGTATGGCCTGGAACTCCTCTATATCACCTAGATCCGATTCTTTTTCCGCCCTTGCCACAATTGCTTTTCCAAGGGGATGCTCGCTTCCCCGTTCCACCGATCCGGCTATCTGGATTACTTTCTTCTCATCAAACCCATTAACCACAACAATATCAGTAACTTCCGGCTTTCCCCTGGTAATTGTTCCTGTTTTATCAAAAACTACTGTTTTTACATCCTTCAGGGTCTGAATTGCACTTCCCGAACGAATAAGAATACCGTGCTCCGCTCCCATACCGCTTCCTACCATAAGAGCTGTAGGAGTTGCCAATCCCAGTGCACA